>NZ_MJIR01000075.1:0-61477 GCF_001878835.1 Microbacterium sp. AR7-10
GCGTCTACGTCCCCGGCGACCAGGCGCCTCAGTGCGTGCCCGACGAGCCGACCATCCTCGGCGAGCCGCCCGTCGGTGTCGTCCGTGCTGTCGGGGGTGAGGATGCGGTCCACGATCATCGGCAGGATCGGGACGTCGTTGCGGGCGACGACCGCTGCGAGGGCGACGTCGATCGACGTGTGCTCCAACGGCGACAGCGACCGCTCGAGGACGGTCTCCGCGAGGGCCCCGATCAGCTCTCGCCGCCGGGAGGCGACCTGCGAGGCCCACTCGATATCCGTCAGACCAGAGGGCCGGTGGCCCTCATCCAGCGGGTTCAGCCGGTTCCTCAGCCCGTGGCCGAGGACGATCGCCTTCCCGCCGACAGCTTCGGCGACGGGCGTGTGCTCGCCTTTCGGGTCGCCGGGGACGTAGACGCGACGCCCGAACGGAATCGACCGCGTGTACAGCGACTTCGCCAGCGACGACTTTCCAGAGCCAACGATGCCGGCCAGGACGATGTTGGGGGCGGTGATGACGCCGCGCTTGTACAGCTCCCACGGGTCGTAGACGAACGACCCGCCGGAGTACATGTCCTGTCCGACGAACACGCCTTCCGGCCCGAGTCCGCCTTCGGCGAGGAACGGGTACGCGCCGGCGAGCGCGGCGCTGGTGTCCTGATGGGAGGGAAGCCGCAGCCCTCGGTGCGAGCGCAGTGCGGCGGGACCGGGCTCACCGGACCGGGGGAGGTAGGTGGTGTCGCGGCGCTCCGCCTGCTCCGCCTCCCACCGGGCGCGGGCTTCGGCCTTGCGCGCGGCGGCGTCCTCCGCCTGGATCTGCGCGGCGGCCTTCCGACGGGCGCGACGCTGCTTGCGGTGCTCGGACTCCGGTCCGATCAACACCGTCGAGTACACGCGACGTTTCGGGGTGCTCACAGCACGACTCCTTCCTGCACCCGCCCGGGCAGGCGGCGTGCAGGAAGGAGGTGCGGGGCCGGCACCCCAGGGTCAGACGGTGCGTGCGAGCGGCAGCGCGGCCGCCGTGAACGCCTGCGCCTGCTGTCCGACCAGCCGCCTGGTCTCGCAGGAGGCTTGGATGGCGGCCTGCTCGATCTTCGAGACCGCCGCTTCCAACTCGTCCGGGGTGGGAGCGCTGACGGAGATCAGCCCGGTGTAGCGGAGGATGCCGTGACCGCTGGTGAGGTCGGCTTCCTGCTGCAGCACGTCCTGGTACTCGGCGGACTGCTGGGCGTCCTCGACCTGCCCGATCTTCTGGCGTTGTGCGGCGTCGGAGATGTACTCGACCTTCTTCTTCCGAATGTCACGGGCTGCTTGATCCGACCTGATCGGGGTACACAGCAACGAGAACGATCTCCGCACCCCGGAAGCGAGGAGCATCGGGGACAGGAACCCCGGATACACGAGCGACCGGGGCCATTCGCTGACCCACAGCACCGCATGGTGTGCGCTGTCGGAGCGCAGACCGTTCCAGGTCTCCTCCAGCGCAACCGGTCCTGCCGTCGCGAGGTCTTGCCCGAGGTTCCCGGAGCGTTCCAGGGTCGCGGCGATCGCCGGGTCGTACGCGGAGCGCAGGATCACGGCGAGCTGGCCGGGGGTGAGCCATCCGGTGGCTTTCAACTCGGCGGAGTGGAGTGCTGCGGTGAGGGTGTTCATCTCTTGCCGCAGCACAGCGGCTGCACCCTTCATGCCGCCGCCGGCGGTACGGATCGCCCGGGCGGCGGCCTTCATGTCCAGGGCGAGGGAGATCGTCGTCGCGTGCCGTTCCCCGGCAGGGCCTGCCCGGTCGATGAGCTCGGCGTAGGTGCGCGACGTCCACGACTCGTCGTCGGGGTTGCCGTGCTCGGCCCACCATTGCGCCAGCCCGGTCCCGGAGTCGGGGAGGGTGCGCTCCAGCACTTGTAGGCGGGCGATGCGCCCGGACCGGCAGCATGTCGCAAGGACTCGCCCCCAGCTGGTCACGCGGCGTTCCTGCTCGCCGGGGTCCAGGAGCACGAACGCGGGATGGGTGATTTCCAGCAGTGCCGTCAGCGTGGCCGCGTAGGGGTGATGCACCATGACCGCCCCGGTGATCGGGTCTTCGTACTGACGTAGCGCGGCCATATCCCCGGGGAGCGCGAGTGTCCCGGCGGGGCGGGGCTTGACGACCCGCATCCGGTAGATCGTCTGCTTCACGGTAACCCGCCACAGCCAGTGCATCCCGACGGGTAGCCACTCGACGGTCTTGCGGCCCGCGATCGGGACCCAGGTGATCGCCAGGCAGGTGACCCAGATCGGGGCGGTGTAGGCGAGGATCATCCCACCTCCCGCGTACAGCGACCCGATGAACGCCAGTCCGGCGATCGCGAGCGCGATCACCTGCGATAGCGACAAGCCGAGGATGAGGCCCCTCCGGGTGAGGCGGGAGAACTTCACCGCCGTCAGCGGGTAGTCGTCTTTCGTGTTCTGCGGTTTTGCCACGGGTTACTCCTTCCCTTCGGGCGCCGTGTTCGGTGGCGGCGGGTCCGTCGGCGGTGGCGTCGATGACGGGCCAGACGATGCCGGCGGTGTGCTGGACGGCGGGCCCTGCGGTGCCGATGGGTCAGACGGCGGGGGTGCGTTCCCGGACGGAGGCGGGGCGCTGTCCTGGCCGGCCGCTGATGCCTGGTCCTCTGCGGCACCGCCGATCGCACCGCCGAGCTTGGGGCCGGCGGTGGCGGCTTCCTTGACGGCTGCCGCTGCGACGACCGCGACTGCGGCGGGTGCTGCTGCAGCCGCACCTCCCGCAGCAGCACCGCCACCCCCAGCAGCCCCGCTACCACCGGCAGCACCACCGGCTGCGCCGCCACCAGCCGCAGCGCCGACTCCGGCTCCACCGGTACCAGCGGTCGCACCGCTCCCGCCGTCCGGGGGCGGGGGCGGCGTGCCGCCGCCTCCACCACCCCCGCTGCCGGGCGGTGGGCCATCGCCTTGACCTTTCCCGTCGAGGACTTTCTGTGGGCCGTCGCCAGCGGGCTTGGACGGAGTGGGAACGGGCCGGTTCATGGACTGCTTGGCCTCTTGCTCCGCGCTCATCGCGTGGTACATGTCAAATCCGATGAATGAGATGAACTTGTAGACCATGTAGGGCGCGAATGCGGCGACGAACATGAGCACGATCCCGGCGATGGGGTCGGCGATGGATGCCAGGTCGAAGTCGATCGGCTGGGAGACCTGGGTGATCGCGACGAGGAACACCACGACGAGGACGAGCTTGGACAGAATCAGGGCGATCACGAACGACACCCATTTCCCGAACCAGCCGCGGGTGACGTCCCAGCTCGCGCCGCTGATCGCGATCGGTCCTAGCACGATAGCGACGAGCAGCAGCGCTTTGCGGATCAGGAGTGAGAACCACACGATCGCCGCGGCGGTGATCGCGAGGCCGGCGAAGAAGATGGTGATGATCGCGCCGACACCGGGGGCTGTGAGGTTGATCGCGGTGAGTCCCGCGGCGAGCAGGGCGATCTTGTCGCCCATCGCTTCCATCGAGTTGCCGGTGGCTTGGATGATGCCGATCGTCAGCTGGTCGGTGATCTCCAGCAGCGTCGCGGTGAGCGTGATGATGAGGAACGACCCGAGCACGCTCTTGCCGAGTCCGAGCGCCGCCCGAGAGAGGGCGGTGGGGTCTCGGCGGATGAGGCCGGTGATCAGTTGCAGGCAGAAGAACACGAGCATGATCAGCACGGCGACGCCGAAGAGGATGTTGTAGACGCCGACGTACTCCGGGGACTGGACGTCGACGAGCGTGGTGGTGTCGAAGACGTACCAGACGCCTTCGAACAGCCAGGCGGCGGCTTGTCCCATTGCTTGGGCGAGCCAGTCGAAAGGGGCCGCGACGAGCGTCGCGGCCCCTTCTCCGACGGCGTCGCAGACGTTGGAGATGACCGGGACGTCGCACAGTGCCATGACGGTGTTCCTCCTTCCGGGACCGGTGAGCGGGCCTACTCAGACGGCCTGGCCGACGTTCCAGAAGAAGTTGATGAGGGTGACGCTCGCGCCGCAGATGATCGCGGCCCCGCAGGAGACGAGGACGCCGATCTTTCCCCGCCCGGCCAGATGCGGGTTGCTGCTGTTCGCGCCGAAGCCCCAGATGATCGCCGAGATGATCAACGCCAGGACGCTGAGGATCAGGCCGACCGTCATCACGGCGCCGACGATGGTGCGCAGCTGGGCGATGCCGGGCAGCCCCGAGCTGTTGGGGTCGATATCGACCTGCATCGGGACGAGCGCGGCCAGGTGAGGCAGGACGGTGGTGGTGAGATCGAGAATGGCGGACACGGGTGCTCCTTCATGAACCAAGCGGGGATACCCGGCCGGCATCGGCCGGGTATCGCACAGGTGCGCTCCCCGCACCCCACGGCGCAGGAAGCGGGGGCGGTGGAGCCCCGTCGCCTCCACCGCCCCCGCCGGTTCGTCGCGTCCGGGCTAGAGTTGCCCGCCGAGAGCGATCAGCCAGTTCATCCACGCGATCCCGGCGCCGGCGAGAGCTGCCGCGCCGAGCGCCGTCCACACGCCGATGCGTGCTTTCGTGGCGACCTGGTGGTGCCCGTTCGCGGAGCCGATCGCCCAGATCACCGCGCTCACCACGATCATCAACACCGACAGGATCAGCACGATCGTCAACAGCGCGCCGATGATGCTCTCCAGCTCGTTGGAGCCGCCCACGGCGCCGAAGTCGGGGAACACATTCCCCGAGACCAGGAATCCGGCCGGTTGCAGCCGGGAGAAGGAAAACGTCATCGGCGGGTCACCCTTCTTTCACGGAGATGTGGATGTGGTCGAAGTGCCCTCCGGTGACGTTCCCCGGGTCGTGCATCCCACCGTCGCCGTACGGCTGCCACCCCTCGTCTGCGCGAGCAGTCGACCAGATCTGTCCTTGCCAGATGAGGTAACTGATCCCGAGGGTCTCAGCGTTCGTCTCGAGCCAGTCGGTCAGTCGCCACCCGTAGTCGACCTGCTCCGCGCTCGGGTAGTGACCGATCTGATTGCCGACGGTGACATCGCAGGCCCGCCCGAGCGGATGATCCGACCGTGTCCCGGGACGTGGCGAGTAACACGCCCACCCGGTGCCGGGGAACGCGTTGCGGGTCTGGACGACCATATGCGCGGTGCGGGCGGTGACCTGCCCGCCGGTGCCGGTCGGGTCATCGACCAACTTCCCGCCGTCCCCGGTGAACTCCGCCGCGTCCGCCCCGGCCCCGCCAGGTGCGCAGCCGGGCCCGGGGGTGCTGGTGCCGTCGGGTTCGGTGGCGCCGTGGTCGGCGAGCCACTGGTCGGCGTCGATCGACTCGGTGCCGGTGGAGCCGGGCCGGATCTCGAAATGCAGGTTTGCGCCGGTGGAGCGGCCCGAGGAGCCGACGTCGCCGATGTGAGTGCCAGCGGTAACAGTCTGTCCTTCTTGCACGTGGATGCCGCGTTCCCACATATGCGCGTACACGGAGCGGACGGCTTCGCCCTGCACGGTGTGCTCGATGATGATGAGGCCGCCGTAGCCGCCGTTGAACTCGGCCCACACGACCCGCCCGTCGGCGGCCGCGTAGATCGGGGTGCCGTCGGCGGCGGCGTAGTCGGTGCCGGCGTGGTAGGTGGTCTCCCCGGTGAACGGGTCAGACCGATACCCCCAGTCGCTGGTCTTCGTCCACGTCCCCTCAGGCAGCGGGAAAATGATGCGGGTGGTCTCCGGCACCGACCCCGTGCCGCCGCCAGTGCCGGAGGGAGCGGGCACGGTGAGGGCATCGAGGATCGCTTCGGCGACGGGCTGGTAGTTCTGATACCGCTCCGGGAACGCGCTGACCTCGACGGCCTGCGCGACCTCGCCCATGTCCATCGTTTCCCAGCCCGGGATGTCGAGCATGCCTCGTGGGGAGGGGAAGTTCGGACCCGAAGGCCCGCCGTAGAACGCTCTGGCCTGGTAGGTGGTGTCCATCAGCTCGGCGACGGTTCCCCACCCGGCCTGCGGGCGCATCTGAAATAAGCCGAGCGAGTCGTGGTCGGACCCGTTGCCGTCGTTGGGATAGCTCCCCGACTCCGGGTAGGTGCCGGTGTTCGCCAGCTGCCGCAGCGTCGATTCGGTCAGCGCCGCCATGAGGGCGATCGTGGCCCCGCGGGCATCGACGCCGTCGGTCTGCCCGCCGACGGTGATGATCGTGGCGGCGTGAGTGAGCTGCTTCTTGTTCAGCGCAAATGTCTCACCGTCCCGCGTGGTCACTTCCAGCTCGTCCGGGATCGGCCCCACAGTCATCGACGACCCGGGACCGCAGGTTGCGTTCGCGGCGGGATTCATCAGCACCCCGACCCCGACCAGCGCGGTCGCCGGTCCCACGCACAGGACGAGGAACGCCAGCGCGGCAAGGATCTTCTTCAGCACGACGGCGTCCCGATCAGCGCAGCGGGTTGTCGAGCTTGGACAGGCGCAGCGTGTGGCACGACTCGAACGCGGGCTCGCACGCGAGGAACACGGTGAACGACACCGGGTGTTCGCTGGTCGCTTCCTGCCCGGAGACGGTGCCGGTGCGGTGCCGGGCGCCGTCGATGGTGACCGCGATCATCCCCTCCACGAGCGTGCCGGACCGGTCCTGCGCGACCGCGTCGGCCCAGGCATCGGGCACGACCGCATCCGCGATGGTGAGGCGCTGGGTGGTGGCGTGCCCGGTGAGCTGCCGCCAGGCGTCTGACGCCGGGTAGTAGCCGGCGATGTCCGAGGCGAGACCGGGGGTCTCGGTTCCGGTGGGGTCGGCGTCGGAGAGCACCACCTGCCCGTAGTCGGCGGGACCGAGCCCGGAGGCGGTGTCCCAGGTGAAGAGAGCCTCGGCGACGGCGCGTGCGTACCGGATCGGATCGTTCGTCCGCGGCAGCGGCGTCAGATCGGGCGGTCCGGACGGCGCCGGGGCAGTTGGCCGCTGCTCAGAGGTAGTCGGCACCGGGGCGGGGGTGTTCTCGTGGGGGCGGGCGATCAGCCCGTACACACCCAGCCCCACTAGGACGACGAGGATGACCGTTCCGGAGATACCGGCGATCAACAGGGCGCGGCCCCGCTTACGCGGGGCCGCATCGGAGAAATCAGTCGACATGGCAAGGGACGTCCTTTCACAGCAGAACGGTCAACGGTGTGTGCCATGCAGGTGCGGACGCCTGACCCCACCGGTCACTTCACGGCAGGACGCCCGCCCCGCTGGTGGCGCCCCGTGCGTGGGCGGCGGTGTCGAGGAACGCGTTCGCCTGGTCACGGTGGCGAGTGATCGCGTCCCACTGCTCGTCGGTGGCGTACTGGCCGACGAGGGCGGCGTCGTTGATCTCCCACCACCCCTCGGCCTTTGCGAGGATGTCGACCAGTCGGCGGGCGTGGTAGCGGCCCCGTACCCCGTCAGCGGACATCCCGTCGTCCTCCGCGCCCGACTCGCCGCTCTCCGCGGTTGTCGCAGCGGAAGTCGGGGTGAGGGCGAGCTTGCGGACGCGGGCGATGGCGGCTGCGACCGCCCGGGATCGTTCTACCGGCCGGTCGATCTGTCGCACCGCGCGGAGTTCGTCGTCGGCGGCTTCCCGGACGGCGGCGGTGGCGGTCTCGTTCACTGCGGTCTTCTCCAGCCAGCACACCCCGCGCAGGGCGATGACCTCGTGGTAACGGCCGTGGACCTTCGCGTCGCCGTTGATCTCCACGACCGCTTCGGCTGCTGCTCGCCGGACCCGTTCGTCTTCGTCCTCGTTGGTTGCCAGCCTTTCCAGCGCGAGGACCTGCTCGAGCTGTTGGGAAGAGTCCCGACCGGTCACCGCGGTCGCGGCCTGCACACGGGACTTCCGTTTCGACGGCGGTTGTGAATCCCAACGGCCGCTGCCGCTGCCCTGATAGGTCGCGACGATCATCGCTTCTCGTTCATCCGGGTCGGTGTCATCGGCCTCGCCGTCGTCCGAGCCCGGGAGGGCGGCGGCGCCGAACCGGGTCGCGGCCTGACGGCGGGCGTTCTCCTCGGTGAGGAGCGTCTTGTACTCCGCGTACAGGGCTGCCTTCTCCGTGGTGGTGAAGTGCTTGTGCAGAAGGTTGTCGTCCTGGATCGCCAGCAGCGTCCGCAGCTTGTCCGACACCTCAGACGCGATCCACACCGGGACGGTCGCGTGCCCAAGCTGCCGCATCACTTCCAGGCGGCGCCTGCCGGAGATGAGGACCCCGTCGGAGGTGATCACGATCGGGCACAGCAACCCGAGCGTTTGGATCGACGTGGTCAGGTCGGTCAGGTCACCGAGCTCACGCCGGTAGGAGCGACCCAGGACGAGGCTCTCGATGGGGAACTGGGCTACGGTTTGCTCGCTCGCGGACGCCGTGGTGTTCATGCTGCGGTCCCTCGCGTGAACTTGCGGGAGATGGCGGCGAGTTGGTGATCCGCGAGGAGGTCTTCGGTGCGGTCGCCGAGCAGCAGCCGCGCGAAGATCCCCAGCCGTGCGGGGTCGGCGCCGGTGGCTTCTTTCTTTGACCGCGGCCCGAGTAGCAAACGCAGCAGCCCGTTCCAGTCGCGGGCGGAGAACCCGAGTCGTTGCCGCATCGCGTCGTCTTTGCGGAGCACGTCGATCGCGGACTGGGCGCTCGCCAGAGTCGTGAGGCGGTGGCAGATGTATTCCACCGCGGTCTCGATGGTGCGGGGATACCAGCCGGTGGTCACCAGGAAGACGGACGCGGATCGCACCACCCTCTCCACAGCCACGGTCGGTGAGGCAGGCGGGGTTGCGGCGGCGAGCACGTGGTAAAAGAACGTCTCGTAGTGGCCGGCCCGCATCGGGTACTCGTCGGGACGATGATCGGGCCTGCGGGCCTTGTCGGTTGAGGTGAGGAGACGTTCGGCGTGCACCTCGGCGGCGATGCCAAGCTCCACCGCGCGAGTGATCGCGGCCCACGGGTCCGCGGCACGGCGGATCGCTGGCGTCCGCATCGCCATGAACGCCTCATACGCGGCATCGGCGGGGTCACGGTGCCAGGACCGTGCCAGCGGAAGGTACTTCTCCTGCGCATACTGCATCAACGCGCGGGCGGCGGGGTGCGTGCGCCAGAGCTGCTCGGCGGTGAGCTGCTCCAGCAGGACGCGGAGTCCTTCGCCGGTGGTGAAGTCGGGAAGCGGTTCAGATGAAGGCTCTCTCATGAGGTCAACTCCTTAGGACGAGGTGACCAATAGGTGTGTGACCGCGACCCCAGATTCTCTTCGCGGCACGGAATCGATCCTTTGCACTCGGGCGACGGGTCTGCCATGAGTGTTGCTCTTCGCTCACGCTCGACCATCACCACCTCCGCCAGTGGACATGCCGCAGCGAACTCGCGGCCTACAGCTTTGGCCGACTGCCGCTGGCGTAAGTTGGTCATGACCTTCGCGAACCCGTGGCCGGTCTTGCGAGCGTCGTCCCGTATCGCCTCTATAGCCATGCGCTACTCCTTCCCAGGGCTCCCACAAGATGCGGACGGCCTTGCGACCATGTGGTGCACCGGGAAGATCAGCGGAGCGAGGACGGATGGCGGACGGAGTGCCGACCGTCAGGCTCCACAACGAACCCGACGTGTCTGCTTCGGTCTACTGGCCTGCGGCGCATCCGTCGAGATGCACATGACGAACGTGAGCCCTTCGTCGAGAATCACGGTTCATGCGGCGAGTAGCGGTAAGAGACGCCGAGGTGGCCAGCCAACAGTAGTTTCCGAGAATCTGATGAGCAAGTTCGTTGGGACAACGACGTCGGATCGAGCTCCGTGCGGTTGACTGGGATAACGTGGCCTTGTCAATCCTCAGCAACCGTGTGTGGCGTACGCCGGTACTGCGTGGGCGTGGTGCCGTAGCGACGACGAAACCAGTGGGACGCGACGCGCGGATCGTTCCATCCAACATCGTTCGCGGCACGCATCACTGAAAGATCTGTTTCTTCTATGAGCCGTGTGAACTCGGTGAGCCGGAGTTCAGTGAGCAGGCGCATCGGTGCGGCACCGGCGTGCTGTACGAACAAGCGGGTGAGGTGGGTTCGTGAAAGCGAGAGTTCTCGTGAGAGTGCCGCAATAGTCCACGGTTCTGCGATGCGCCCGCGGAGCAACTGGATTGCCCGACCGATGTAGCCGATAGATCCAGTGTCGGTCAGTCGTCCACTAATGGGCGTCCACGGGGCTGGGGGAGTGGCTGGCGCCGCATTCAAGAAGGTCGGCAGCACCAGCCTCATCCACCGTGCGAGAAGCTCGAGAGTGTGAGTTGCGACGACTTCGGGTGATTCGGCTTTGCTGCGTATGGCGCTCATCTGTCGCCATAGCGGTTCGGCCTGTTGCAGTGCGGCGACGCCCGGTGCAAGGACAATCGCGCGACCGTCCCACTCGAGGGGGTGCACTCCTCGGAGCACTCGATCCGCATCGGGGAGAAACCATGCCATCTGTGTGCGCCAGAACTGTTCGTCGGCGTAGATGGCCCAGATGCGTGCTGTGGGTGCTGGCCAAACACGGCACCACTTGCCGGTGCCGAGTGCCAGCGACATGCCCGGGCGCAGGATGTGCATGCTCTCTGCGGTCTCGAAGGCGCAAGAGCCCTCGACGACATTGATCACCTTCACATGCCGGAAAACGGTACGGCTTGACGGGATCGTGCGCACCATCTCGATGGCCGCGATGTCACCTGGTATCTGGATCGCTGGGTAGGAGAGCGTGACCCCGAGCGGCGGAGGGAGCGGCAGGTCATGCCTGGCCTCGAATGAGTCCTCTCGCGTAGCCGCGAAGCGGCGCACGGCGCGCTGTCAGCGGTCGGTGAGCGCGAGCACTGTCAGGGCAGTGGCGAGCTCGGTAGTCGAGAAGGCGTTCATGATGGTGTCGCGAGTCCAGGGGTTGGTCCGCTCGGGATTGCGGTAGCCGCGCCAGAAACCGAAAACCCGCTGGCCGTCGATATCGAGCGCGATCGACGCGCCCAGCTCTTGGTTGCTGTCGAGCTTGCTCTCGAACAGTTCTCTGATGTCAGCGAATGAATCGGTCGCGGTACGTTCTCTGGTCATGGCGTGCTCACTTTCTGTTGGGCGATGAAGAGTTGCCCGTTGATACGTCTGCTCAGGTGGGGTATGTTTGGTCAGTTCAGATAGGGGCGCAGCACGGTGAGGCAGTAGTCCCAGACGGTATTCTCCTTCGCGGGGTCGTCCCAGCCGAGAAAACATGAAGGCCACCACCTGAATTGCGGCACCAGAAGCGTTCCATATCCCGATAGTGTCCCGCATCCTGCTGTGCACTGCCCTGGGTTCTGCGAGACGTTGGCTTCGGGCTCACCGACATAGCCCACGCCGCGAGTGTACGAGATGGGGAGTGGCCCAGTAGTGTGCTGCGGCCGCTGAGGAGGGATGCCCCGGGCGGACCATCCTTTCTCCCCACGGGCGTCGGCGCGCTGTTCGGCCTCAGTAGGTCGATAATTGTTCAGCCCCTTTTCCGGAGCTGAACTGATCTCACTGCACGTTCTTCCTGAGCCACGGCATGGGATCGATGGGGCGACCGTTGATGTCGACCTCGAAATGCAGGCAGGATCCGAAGACGTAGCCGGTGGAGCCGACGTCGCCGAGATACTGGCCGGGAGCGACGCAGTCCCCGACTTCTACCGCGCGGGTCCCACTGTTCAGATGTGAGTAGAGGGTGCTGACTGTCTCTCCGTTGAACAGGCTCTCGACCTGAATGCTCACGCCGTAGCCACTGTTGCTCTCGGTTGAGAGCGAAACACAGCCTTCGACAGCCGCATAGATGGGCGTCCCGACTGACGCCGCGAGATCTTGACCCATGTGCGAGCGACCCGGACGAGAGGCACCGAACCCGTCGCTGACCGAGTAGGTTCCGGAGGGTAACGGCATGAGAACCTGTTGAGCTGTTGGCAGGTTCACAGCTGTCGAGAGGGGCCGGCCAGATGCGACGGCGGCAGCGGTTGCCTTCGCGCGCGACGCGGCGATCTCCTTCTCTGTCGTTGCGGAGAAGTCCCCGCGAGGGAAGACCTCGACCCGGATGTCTTCTCCTGCGGTGTAGGACTGTGCGTCAACGGTGGCCGCGGCCTCGACCTGCTCCGGTTCTGCGTCGGATATTCCCGGAAGGGCGGCGCCGGTGATCAACACGCTGACGGCGAGGACGGCTCCGAGTGCCTTCGCTCGAGCCCACGAGCTCCGGGCGCGCGGGCGGTGGGGAGGTGTCGCAGACACTGCCTGTACGGGGGCTTCAGTTCCGTGCCGCGGGATGACGGGGGCCTGGCGGGTCGTCGGAGCTTCCTGTGACACCGGGCGGCCTTGGCCGCGGAGATCGCGACGAAGGAGGGGGCGATCGGGGAACCCGGGGTCTGTCGACGTCGTCGTCGCCTTTTCGGATGCGCGCTCGGGTAACCCAGAAATGATCGTGATCCTTCCGGTGGAGCAGAATACTTATCTCGATCGCAGACCCGATCGTTACTGATCTGTAACGGTAGATAGTCCGATTCGCTTAGGTCAAATTGAGATGCGCTTTCACAGCATCTGCTTAGAGAGCTGGATCCGCGTACATGGAGGAGACTCAGAAGGTTGGCACGGTACCCTTGGAGAGATGATCTCCTCGGCTCAAGTGCAACCCTCAAGGGTGCTCAGTGAGCAGCTTCTGATAACGAGGATCATTACGGCAGTCGGCTTGGCTCTCCTCCTGCTTCTGGGGGCAGCGGGTGCATCGCATTCCGAGAGCGAGGAGGCTTCGTCTTCACTGCTCGTGGCGAGCACACTCCTCGATCCGCACCTTGCTTCGGGAGAGCCCGGGAGTACCGTCGACGAGCATATGGCAGCCGCCGATGCCTCGACGGCGGGGGTCCTCGTCGGGGCAGCGCTGTGCGCCCTCGGCATGTTGTGCGGGCTCGTCTTCGTGATCTTTGCTCGGATGGTTTCGCGCCGTCGGGGGGTCGCATATCTCGTCCCTCGATGGATGGCACTCTGGCTCGTCCCGGTGCGCATCATCGTTGCCCGGACCGGGGCACTGTCGCTGACACAGTTGGGTCTTTCCCGAACCTGATATTTGGCATGCCGTCTCGTGCGGACGGCACTTCGCACCCGGATACCCTCCCGGTGCCTGTTCCATGCCGATTGTTCTTGTTTGGAGTAATTGATGAACCCTTCTGGAAAGCCGCGCGACCCCGCTTTCAACTGGCGGCCGATCCTGATCAGCGCAGGGATCGTCGCCGCCCTTGTCGTGGCAGCGATCATCTATGTGGTGATCAACAGCCAAGGCCCGACCGCCCCTTCAGCCGAGGTACCGGACGGGCAGACAGTCCCGCCCCCCGCGGTTGTTGACGCTAGTTCGCACATCCTCGACGACGGTGGGGAGGGTGCTGTCGAGGTCGTGGAGTTCCTCGATTTCGAGTGCGAGGCCTGCGGGATGTTCTATCCGATCGTCGAGGATCTTCGTGAGAGATTCGCGGGAGAGATCACCTACGTGGTGCGGTACTTCCCGCTTCCCGGACATTTCAACTCACAGAACGCGGCGTTGGCCGCGGAGGCTGCTGCCCAGCAGGATCGGCTGGAGGAGATGTACAGCCGACTGTTTGAGACGCAGGCGGAGTGGGGCGAGGCTCAGGAATCCCGTGCTGATCTCTTTCGGGGTTTCGCTGAGGAGATCGGACTGGACATGGCCGCGTACGACACCGCCATCGCGGATCCCGCCACATTGGAACGAGTCGAGTTCGACTTCAACGCGGGGCAGGAGCTCGGCGTCAACAGCACGCCGACGTTCTTCCTCGAGGGCGAGCAGCTCCAGCTGCAGCAGCTGGACGACCTCGAGAACGCCATCGAAGCAGCGGTGAACGGTGACGAGTGATGCGGGCAGGCCTGTCGCATAGACGAGTGATCGTCGTCGGCAGCGGTCAGGCCGGCCTCGCAGTGGCGGCCGCCCTGGTCGCGAGAGGACTGCAGCCCCAGCAGGACTTCGTCGTGATCGACGGGGCCGCGCCAGGCCTGCGCAGCTGGGCTTCCCGGTGGCATTCGATGGTGCTTCTCAGCGACGCCCGTCACAGCGCTCTGCCGAGCCTGCCCTTCCTGGGCGATCAACGACGTCGGCCGCGTGTCGACGAGATGATCGAGTACCTCAGCTACGTCGAAGGCGATCTCGGCGTGAAGACCATCTGGGGTGTGCGCGCGACAGGCGTGGAGCGGCGCGGGTCGGGCTCGGTCCTGCACCTGTCGACCACGGAAGGCGAGGTGCAGACTCGCAACGTCGTGTGTGCGACCGGCGCCGCCGCGCATCCGCGCATCTCGACATGGGCCGCGGAACTTCAGGTGCCCGGAGTCGTGCTGCACAGCAGCGAGTACCTGTATCCGCGGCAGATCTCCACGAACGATGTGCTCATCGTCGGCGGCGGAAACAGCGGTGTGCAGCTGGCCCGTGAACTCGCGCCCTCGCATGCGGTGACCCTGGCTGTCCGCACGGCTCGTCGGCACCAGTCGGTAACGCGCTATCCGCGCCGGCAGCTCCTTGGTCGAGGATCGCGATCGGAGCCGGTGTTCGGGGATAGCTACGAGCAACTGCGTGACGCTGGGGTGAGGATCTGCCCTGCAGTGGCAAAGGCCGGGAAGAGCACCGTCACCTTCGTCGACGGAACGGTGGCGACGCCGAGCTCTGTGATCCTCGCCACCGGATTCGTTCCCGGAGACGACTGGCTACCGGACAGCGCCCGGATCGATCCTCCCCAGCGGGCCATGACCGGGATACCGGGCTTGTTCGTCGCCGGGATCCCCCAGTACGGCGGCAGAGGCTCCGACACCATCGCAGGGGTCTGGCGGGATGCCACGACCAATCGCCCGCCGCATCATCGAACGCCCGTGAAGAAAGCAGAACTCATGACATCCATCCGCCGCCGAAGGCTCTCGGCCTCTCGAACGTCGAGCAAGCGGCGCCGTGGCTTCGCCGCGTCCGCCAGCCTGTCTGCTCTGCTGGTCATCGGCGGAGCCGTTCTCGGCACGGCGAGTCCCGCCGCCGCTCACGACGAGCTGCTCTCCACCTACCCCGAGGCATCCGCGACCGTACCTGGCGCCCCGGCGGAGATCTCCCTCACCTTCACGGGCGAGCTGCAGACGCTCGAGGGTGCCACGGCGATCGAGGTCATCGCAGAAGACGGCAGCAGCCTCGTCGACGGCGTTCCCGAGGTCTTCGAGGCGACGGTCACGCAGAACCTGTCCGACCAGCTGGTCGTCGGAGAGGTCACGGTGAGGTGGCGGGTGGTGTCCAGTGACGGACACCCGATCAGCGACGAGTACACCTTCACGGTGGAGACGACGGGGACGCCGACGAGCAGCCCCACGCCGACGAGCAGTCCCACCCCATCGGAGGAGACCACGACGCCGGCCGCGACGCCGACCGCCGAGTCCGGCTACGGCGACATCCACAGCCAACCGAGCACGGATCTCGATGCGCTTCCCATCCTGGTCGTCGCCGGGGGAGCGGCCCTCCTGGGCAGCGCAGCACTCCTGATGTTCATGGCCGGTCGCGATCGGCGCCGGCGTGATCGGGCGGCACAGCAGAAGAAGGAGAAGGAGAATGCCGATGAGTCCTAACCGGCCAAGACACCTCGCGGTCGCCGCCATTGTGGCGGCGGGGATCGTCGTGATCGATCAGGCCACGAAGGCGGCCGCACTCGCGACGCTGAGCGAGGAGACGCGGATCCCGCTCCTGGGCGACCTGTTCGGTCTCCAGCTCGCGTTCAATCCGGGTGCGATCCTCTCCCTCGGGTCTGGATTCACCGGAGTGCTCACCCTGGTCGGAGCGGGCGCGGTGGTCTGGCTGATCATCGCCGCGCTCCGTGCACGCACGGCTGGGCTCGCGGTGGCGTTCGGGTTCATCCTGGGCGGGGCGCTCGGGAACCTGATCGACCGGCTGTTCTCACCGCCCGGCTTCGGGGTCGGGCACGTCACCGACTTCCTCGCCTACGGGACCCTGTTCATCGGGAACCTCGCCGACGTCGCGCTCGGCATCGGCGTCATCCTCCTTCTCGGCATCACCTGGACCCGGCGGCGCAAGGTCGAGCTGGCTCCTTCAGCACGAGTGGAAGCAGGTGCCGCATGAGCGCGAAACAACGCACGCCGTCCACCTTCCAGCGCAACGCGCTCGCACCGGGGCTGCTCGCGGGAGCGGTGCTCTTCACCGCTCCGCTGTGGACCGAGGCCGGCCTGTTCCAGGTGGTGCTGTTCGTCACAGCGATCCTCGCGGCGATCGTGGCCTGGTTCGCGGGACAGGCGCGCCAATGGTGGTGGATCCCGGTATTCGTCGCGGTCCTCGTGCTGTGGAACCCGGTCGCGCCCTTCCCGTTCACCGGGCCCGTCTGGGCGGCGGCGCAGCCGGCCGCAGCCATCGTCTTCCTGGTCGCGGGGGCAATTATCAAGGTGCGTCGCACATGATCCGCCGGATGATCGCCGCAGCCACAGCGCTGCTCCTGGGCGTCATCGCCCTGACGGGATGCTCCGCGAACGACTCCCTGGCGCAGCAATACCAGGAGGGGAACGAGAAGGGGTACATCGCCGGAGACTTCCGCGTCGTGGAGATCGCGGCGGGGGAGCGGGGCGACCCGGTCGTCTTCGAGGGGGTCACCGAGACCGGGGAGACGGTCTCCAGCGACGACTACCGCGGCGAGGTGCTGGTGGTGAACTTCTGGTACGCCGCCTGCGGGCCGTGCATCGTCGAAGCGCCGCTGCTCGAGGAGGTGTGGCAGGAGTACCAGGACCAGGGCGTGTCGTTCCTCGGAGTGAACACCTACGATCAGCCCGCCACGGCGCTCTCCTTCGCTCGGGACAACAACGTCACCTACCCCAGCGTGATCGACGTCAACGACGGCAAGGTCAAGCTGGCATTCGCGCAGGTCACCCCGATCCAGGCGACTCCGACGACGCTCGTCGTCGACAAGGAGGGGCGGGTTGCCGCGCGCATCATCGGGCAGCTGCAGAGCGCATCCATCCTGTCGACCCTCGTCCGCGACGCTCTCGGGGAATCGCCATGAACCCCGGCGATCTCGTCGCCGACGGGGCGCTGTGGGTCGCGATCCCGATCGCGGCCCTTGCGGGTCTGATCTCCTTCGTCTCCCCGTGCGTGCTGCCGCTGGTGCCCGGATACCTCGGATATCTGGGCGGCGCCTCGACCGCCACCGCTGTCGGGGGCGGATCGACCCGCACGGCGACGGCGGAGCGCACGCGGCTGCTGCTGGGGGTGACGCTGTTCATCGCCGGGTTCACCGTCGTGTTCGTCACCGTGACGATCCTGGGCGGGACGTTCGGGTTGTTGCTGCTGCAGTACGCGAACGTCCTGACCCGTGTGTTCGGCGTCGTGGTGATCATCCTCGGCCTGGTCTTCATCGGGTTCTTCGGCGTCGCGCAGCGCACCCTCCGCCCGCGCATGCAGTCCCGTGCCGGGCTGCTCGGCGCGCCGCTGCTCGGGTTCGCGCTCGGCGTCGGGTGGACCCCGTGCATCGGTCCGACGCTCGCGGCGATCCTGTCGGTCTCCTGGAACCTCGGCGACCCGGCCCGTGCGGGCCTGCTGGGCCTGGCCTATTCGCTCGGCCTCGGCCTGCCCTTCCTCGTGCTTGCCCTCGGCTGGGGGTGGGCGTCTCGGTCGGTCGCGTTCCTGCGCCGCCACATCCGCACCCTGAACATCGTCGGCGGGGGAGTGCTCGTCCTCCTCGGCATCCTGATGGTGACCGGGCTGTGGACCGCGCTGATGTCCGCCCTCCAGCAGGTGGTGATCAATGTCCCCCTCCCGCTCTGAGACCGCCACCGACGCGCCCGTCGACCCCCTGCGGCCCGACGACCACGCCGACGGCGACGGTTCCGCCATCGCCCAGCCGGCGCTGGGGATCATGGGATGGGCGAGATGGGCGTGGCGTCAGCTGACCAGCATGCGCACCGCTCTGCTCCTCCTCCTCCTCCTGGCAGTCGCCGCGGTGCCCGGATCGCTGTTCCCGCAGCGCAGCGCCGACCCCAACGGGGTGATCCAGTGGCAGCGTGACAACCCCGAGGCCTATCCGATCGTGGATGCCATCGGGCTGTTCGACGTGTACCAGTCGCCGTGGTTCTCGGCGATCTACCTGCTGCTGTTCGCCTCGCTGATCGGATGCGTCACCCCGCGCACGAAGCACCACTACAAGGCCCTGCGATCCCAGCCGCCCCGCACGCCGGTGCGGCTGTCCCGGCTCGATGACTACGAGGAGCGCACCGTCCCGGCCGCCGACCCCGCGAGCCAGGCGCGAGAGGCCGTCGACGTCGCCGAGCGGCAGTTGCGCCGCGCCGGCTACCGGGTGCACCGCTACGACGGCCGCGGATGGCTCTCCGTGTCCGCCGAACGCGGATACCTGCGCGAGACCGGCAATCTCGTCTTCCACACCGCGCTGATCGGCGTGCTCGTCTCGGTCGGCCTGGGAGGCGGGTTCTCCTACACGGGCCAGCGCGTCGTCGTCGAGGGCACCACCTTCGTCAACGCCCTCAGCGACTACTCCTCGTTCGACGCCGGCCGGTTCATCGACGGGACCGGTCTCGCCCCGTACTCGCTCACCCTCGACGAGTTCCAGGTCACGTATCAGCGGCCCGGCACGCCGGGGGCCGGGCAGGCAGGGGACTTCTCCGCCGACGTCACCGTCCGCATCCCCGGTGAGGAGGATCGGACCGAGAGCGTGATCGTGAACTACCCCATCTCCGTCGCCGGCGACCGCATCCACCTGCTCGGCAACGGCTACGCCCCCACGATCACCGTGCGCGACGCGGCCGGCGAGCTCGTGTACACCGAGTCGCAGCCGTTCCTCCCGCAGGACTCGAACATGACCTCACTCGGGATCATCAAGATCCCCGACGGGCTGCCTGAGCAGGTGGGGCTGGTCGGGTTCTTCTACCCCACCGCGGGCGTGCTCGACTCCGGCGCCTACACCTCCATCTACGGCGACGTCGTCAACCCGCTGCTCACCTTCAACGTGTACAGCGGCGACCTCGGCATCGACGACGGCACCCCGCGATCGGTGTACACCCTCGAGACTGACGGTCTCACCCAGCACACCGGCGGTCAGACCGGAGTCGACTCCATCGAGCTGACGCCGGGGGAGACCGCGGAGCTGCCGAACGGGTGGGGCACCGTCACCTGGGAGATCGCGTCGCCCGAGGATCCGGTCAAGCGATTCGCGTCGCTGCAGATCCAGCGCGACCCGACCGCCGGATGGGTGCTGGCCTTCTCGATCCTCGCGATGCTCGGCCTCTTCGCCGGGCTCTTCGTGCCCCGTCGCCGCGTCTGGGTCAAAGCCCACCCGACCGACGACGGCGTCCGCCTCGAGTACGCGGGACTGGCCCGCGGCGAAGACCCCACCCTCCGTAAAGCCGTCGTCGACATCGCCGACACCCACACGGAGGCGCTCACCGGCGTCTCCGACCCATCCCCACAGTAGGAGAGAACCGATGAACTGCCCCGTTGACGGCACGACGCTCCTGGTCACCGACCGTTCCGGCGTCGAGATCGACTACTGCCCGCAATGCCGCGGCGTGTGGCTGGACCGCGGTGAGCTCGACAAGATCATCGACCGCTCATCCGGCTACCAGGCCCCGGACTACCCCGAAGACGAGCATCGCCGCTCCCGGCATGACCGCGGCGGCAAGAGACGACGCGAGGGCTTCCTCGGCGATCTCTTCGACTTCTGAGCCCGCCGACCGATGACACGCCATGAACGACTGGATTCCCGACACACCGCCGACGCTGGAGGCGTTCCTCACGCCGATCCTGCCGCCGGTTCCGGTGCTGCCGGTGCTCGGTCTGCTCATGGCCGTGCTGTACCTGGCCGGCGCCATCCGGCTCTGGCGTCAGGGACGGCGCTGGTCGGTCGCCCGCACGGTGTGCTTCCTCCTCGGATGCATCGTCCTGGTTGCCGTGACCGGCCTGGCGGTCGAGGGGTACGGGTACCTGCTGTTCTCGGTCTTCATGTTCCAGCAGCTCACCCTGATGATGGCCATCCCACCGCTGCTCGTGCTCGGCTCCCCAGGCACACTGCTGCTGCGCGCCACCCCGCATCGCGGCCTCGGGCGAGTGATTCTCCGCCTCGCCCTGGCCGGGCTGCGCAGCCGCATCGCACGATGGGCGCTGAGCCCCTGGATCGCGATGCCGCTGTTCCTAATGTCGTTCTACGGCCTCTACCTCGGAGGTCTCGCCGACCCGATCCTGCAGACCCCTGGCGGCCATCCGCTGCTCGAGATCGCCTTCCTGGCAGCCGGCGTGCTGTTCACTATCCCGATCCTGTCCAACGACCCGCTCCCGGTGCGGATGACGTACCCCGGCCGGGCGATGGACCTGTTCGCCGAAGCAGCCCTGCACGCGTTCTTCGGCGTGTTCCTGATGATGAGCCCGACGCTGTTCGTCGAGACCTTCGCCGGCCCCACGACGGCGCTGGGCATCGACCCGCTGGACGATCAGTGGCTCGCCGGCGCCCTGGCCTGGTCCTATGGAGAAGGCCCCACCGTGGTCATGCTCCTCTACGTCATGCACCGGTGGTTCCGTGATGACACCGCCCGTGCCGCCAAAGCCGACAAGTACGCCGACGCCCACGGCGATCCCGAGCTCGACGCCTACAACGCCTATCTCGATGCCCTCCGCAAGAAGGACACCTGACCGATGCAGCTGACCCTGACACCCGCGGCCGGTGCCGTGCCCACCGCCGACGTCTTTTCCCCGTCGAGAGGGCTGCCGCTCTGGGCAGCGATCCCCGCCGCGGTCATCGGAGGGCTCGCGCTGAGCCTGGCCTCGCCGCCGATGGGGTGGTGGCCGCTGGCTCTGCTTGGCGTGACCCTGGCGTTGATCACCCTCGTCGGCCAGAGCATCGGCGGTGCAGCGCTGGTCGGCGCCGCCTTCGGGGGAGTGTTCTTCTTCACCCATCTGATCTGGGTGGGAACGTTTCTTGGTCCTGTTCCGTGGATTGCTCTCGCCGGTCTGGAGACGATCCTGTTCAGCATCGGTGCCGTCCTGATCGCTCTCGCCTACCGGTGGGCGGCACGACTCCCACATCGGGGTGCAGCGCAGCTGGTCGGGACCCCCCTACTAGTTGGCGGCCTGTGGGCGGGCAGGGAAGTCGTTCTCGGTTCGTGGCCGTACTCTGGGTTTCCCTGGGCACGCATCGGGATGACGCTCGTCGAGAGCCCGATGGCGGAAGTCGCCTCCTGGACGGGCGTGACAGGGCTCTCTTTCCTGCTCGTCGCGATGTGCGCCGGCGTCGTGCAGTGGGCGCGCGCCGGCGGTCTCAGATTCCTGCGCGGCACCCTTCCGGCCGCCGCTCTCATGGCTCTCCTGCTCCTCGCCCCGCAGTTCCCGACCTCGCCCGCGGGCACGTTCGAGGTCGGGTGGGTGCAAGGAAACGGCCCGGCGGCATACTTCGACACCCGAGAACCTGGTGACGTGCTCGCCGCACAGGCGGAGGCGACCGCTCCGCTGCTCGGACAACCGATGGATCTGCTTGCCTGGCCCGAAGGGGGAGTGGACGTCGATCCCCTTGCCGATACTGCCACCGCTGCCACGCTCGACCGCATCGTCCGCGAAGCCGACGCCCCGCTACTGATGAACGCTGCGACAGCGTGGGGAGGAGACGTGTTCAACTCGTCCCTCCTCTGGACCGCGCAGCCTGATAAACGCCAGCGGCACGACAAGATCAATCCTGTCCCGTTCGGGGAGTACGTGCCCGATCGCTGGCTGTACGAGATGATCGTCCCGGACCTTGTCGGGCTGATCCAGCGTGAGTACACGCCGGGCTCACTTCCGCCCCTGGTCACTGTCGATGATGTCGGGGTCGGGCTGGCGATCTGCTTCGACGTGATCTACGACCAGGTCATCTGGGACGGCGCACGCGAGGGTGCGCAGCTGTACGTCTTTCAGACCAATAACGCCGACTTCCGCGGCACTGCCGAGAACCGGCAGCAGCTCGCCTTCGCCCGCATGCGCGCGATCGAGACCGGCCGTGCCGTCGTCAATGTCTCCACGACCGGCACCAGCCAGGTGATTGCCCCCGACGGGAAAACTATCGCCACCATCCCCATCGACACCGCTGCCGCCGCGATCACCACCATCCCCCTGCGCACCGGCCTCACCCCTGCCACGATTCTCGGCCCCTGGATCAGTGTGCTGGTCCCGCTCGGGGCTCTCGGAGCCTTAACCGCGCTCGGGATCCTCCACCGCTTCCGCAACCGCTCGTCCGTATGAAGGAGCTCACCATGCCCGGAACAGAAACGCTCTCCCTCGATGGCGTCTCATTGCTGCTAGTGTGGACGGCCATCGCCACCTACGTACTGGCGTTCGTCGCCTACACCGTCGATCTCGCCCAGCGCTCCGCACGCACGACCTCGGCCCGGGAGCGTCAGCGCACACCGGTCCTCATCGGCACCGCCGACCCAGCAAACCGCGGCGCTCCGCTCGCCGCCGACCGTGCGCAGCCGGACGACATCTACGCTCCCCCTTCTCAGCGTCCCCGCCTGCTGTGGGCGAGGATCGGCACGGCGCTCACGGTGCTCGCCTTCCTCTTCCAGCTCGGCGGGACCATCGCCCGCGGCATCGCCGCAGAGCGAGTTCCCTGGGCGAACATGTACGAGTTCGCTCTCACTGGGACGGTCCTGATCGTCGCGGTCTATCTGTTCGCTCTCCGCTGGTACGACCTGCGATTCCTCGGTGCGTTCCTGGTGGGCATGATCGTGCTGCTGCTGGGCGGTGCCACGCTCAGCTTCTACGTCGAAGTCGTCCCGCTGATGGACCCGCTCAAGAGCATCTGGCTCGTCATCCACGTCTTCGTTGCCTCCCTCGCCACCGCCTTGTTCGCCCTGGCCTGCGGTCTCTCCGCTACGCAGCTGCTGCAATCCCGCCGTGAACGCCGCGCGAGTATTTCCCCTGAATCCGCAGGGCGACGCAGCGGGTTCCTGCGTACCCTGCCCTCCGGCGAAGTTCTCGAAACGCTCGCCTACCGGTTCGTGATCGTCGGCTTCATGTTCTGGACCTTCACTCTGATCGCCGGAGCGATCTGGGCGAACGACTCCTGGGGGCGTTACTGGGGCTTCGACACCAAGGAGGTCTGGACGTTCGTGATCTGGGTGCTGTACGCCGGTTACATCCACGCCCGTGCCACTCGCGGCTGGCGCGGCAACCGCTCGGCCTGGCTGTGCATCATCGGATTTGCCGCCGTGCTGTTCAACTTCACCGTCGTCAACGTGTACTTCCCCGGCCTGCACTCCTACTCCGGCCTCACCTGACCCCGCTCCGGCACCACCACCGCGGCCGAAGTCGCCGACGTTTGATCGCCTCGATGAAGGGAAATTCGCTATGCCGCCGATCGACCAGTGGGTCACGTTCGAACCCCTCACCGGCTCACCCGTCGGCATCGCCGCTCTGCTGTTCGCGGCACTGTATCTGCGAGGAGCGATCTGGATGTGGCGAAACAGGCGCCGTTGGGCGATCGCCCGCACAGCATCGTTCCTGATCGGGTGCGCCCTGATCTTCGCTATCACGATGTTCGGTGTGAACCGTCTCGCGACGGAATCCATCACAGCGCTGGTGTTCCAGCAGATCACCCTGCTGACCGTCGTTCCGCCGCTCCTCATCGCAGGGTCACCCGGGCTGCTGCTCCTGCGCAGCACACCGCACACCGGCCTCGGGCGTCTCGTGCTCCGTGCCGCGCACGGGGGACTGCGCTCACGATTCTGGAGCGCCGCACTGCACCCTGTGGTCGCCATCGTTATTGCGATACTGCTGTACCCGGTCCTCTACCTGACCGACGCGATCAGCGTCATCATGCGCATCCCCTTCGGCCAGGACGCCTTGCTCTTCGTCATCCTCGTCCTCGGCATCGTCTCGGCAACACCGCTATGGTCCTCCGATCCGCTACCGCGCCAACCCTCCTTCGCCGCACGATTCGTCGATATCGCCGTCGAGATCCAGATCCACGCCATTTTCGGCCTGATCCTGCTCCGTACCGCCACACCGCTGTTCAGCGCATACGCCACCCCCACAGGCAGCCATGACCCCGTCATCGACCAGGCGATCGCCGGCACGCTGGTATGGACCTACGCGGAGCTGCCGATGTTCGTAGTGCTCATCGTCTGCCTGTCCCGCTGGCGAGCCCGCGACGTGCGCACCTCGAGACAGCGACAGAAAGCCGAGGACGCCGAACTCGACTCTTACAACGAGTACCTCGCCAGCCTCTCCCGAAGACGGAACGAGAGCTAGCTTCCTGCGCGTCGCAACACTCCCTCATCCCCGCTCTCGCACCCACCTCTGGAGGAAAATGCCCCGTACAACGCTCACATTTGGCGGCCTGCTCATTGCCGTCGGAATCATCTCCTACGCCGTGACCGGCTTCATCAGCTGGACGGCGCTGATCCCCGCCTTCCTCGGATTGCTCATCGCGATCTGCGGGCTCATCGCGCTCAAGAACACTACGATCGGGCTCTCGATCGCACTCGTGATATCGGTCCTCGGAGTCCTCGGAACCAGCATGAACGTACTGAAAGTCGGCGAGCTCATCTCCGGCCAAGCCGAGCGCCCGCTGGCCATTGTGGCCAGCACCGTGACGTTCGTCCTGCTCATCGTCTACATCGTCACCGGTGTCCGATTGTTCCTCACCGCACGACGAGGGGACAATGCGGAGGCAACGACTGCCTGAGCACCGCTAGACCCTACTTTCGAAACAGCACCGATCTCTCCGGGTATATCGCGACGATCTCGAGTCCGTCGACAGTCCCCGTTCAGCGGACAGACCCAGTCTCGGTGCTGCGGACGCGTTGGATGCGGAGGCTGTTGTAGACGACGAGGACGGAGGACAAAGACATTGCGGCGGCGGCGATGAGGGGGTTGAGGAGGCCGGCTGCGGCGATGGGGATCGCGGCGATGTTGTATCCGAAGGCCCAGCCGAGGTTGGTGCGGATCGTGCGGAGTGTCTTGCGGGAGATCGTGATCGCGTCGGGGATGACGTGGAGGTCGTCGCGGACGAGGATGATGTCGGCGGCCTTGAGGGCGATGTCCGTGCCGGAGACGAGCGCGAGCCCGAGGTCGGCGGTGGCGAGGGCGACGGCGTCGTTGATGCCATCACCGACCATGGCCACCTTCTCCCCGGCTGCTTGGAGCTCGCGGACGACGTCGGCTTTCTGCGCGGGGGCGACGCCGGCGTGGACGCGTTCGATGCCGAGCTCGGAGGCGATGCGGGCGCCGGCGGCGGGGCTGTCTCCGGTGAGGAGAACGGTGGTGAGGTTCTGCGCGTGGAGCGCTCTGATGGCGTCGGCGGCGCCGGGTTTGATGGTGTCGGCCAGGGCGAGCAGGCCGATCAGGTGCCCGTCGCGGGCGACGAGCGCGACGGTGTGTCCTTGCTCGTGCGCGTCCGCGAGTGCGAGGTCGGCGGGGGTGAGGTCGATGTCGTGTTCGCGGAGCAGGTCGGCGTTTCCGACGAGGAGGGTGCTCCCTGCGATGCGGGCGGCGGCGCCGAGGCCGGGGAGCGCGGTGAACTCCTCGAGCGGGTGCAGGTCGGTGATGTGGTTGCGAGCGGCTTCCTGGATGGCGCGGGCGATCGCATGCTCGGAGCCTTGCTCGACGGATGCGGCCAGGCGCCAGAGCTCATGCTCTTCGATGCCGTAGGCGGTCGCGGTCTCGACGGTCATGCGGCCGGTGGTGAGGGTGCCGGTCTTGTCGAGGACGACGGTGGTGATGGTGCCGGAGGCTTCGAGGGCGTCGTGGCCTTTGATGAGGATGCCGAGGGTCGCGGCCCTGCCGATGCCGACCATGAGCGCTGTGGGGGTCGCGAGCCCGAGGGCGCAGGGGCAGGCGATGATGAGGACGCTGATCCCGATGCCAAATGCCTGCGCGAACGGGGTTCCGGTGAGCGCCCATGCGGCGGTGACGATGATCGCGAGGGTGATGACGGCGGGGACGAACCAGGTGACGATGCGGTCGACGAGGTTCTGGACGCGCGCTTTACGTGCCTGTGCCTGTTCGGTGAGGGCGGCCATCTGCGCCAGTTGCGTGTTGGCGCCGACCGAGATCGTGGTCACTTCGAGGCGGCCGTCGGTGCTGATCGTGCCGCCGGTCACGGGTGCGCCGGGGCCGACGGGAACGGGGACGGGTTCTCCGGTCATCATGCTCGCGTCGACGGCGGCCGTGCCCGCGCGGACGGTGCCGTCGGCGGGGATGGTCTCTCCGGGGAGGACGATGAAGGTGTCGCCGACGCGGAGCGTGGTGGCGGGTTCGATCGTCTCGACGCCGTCGCGGACGACCCGGACGTGGGTGGCGGCGAGAGCGTTGAGGGCGCCGAGCACGTCTCCGGCTTTGCGGCGGGAGCGGGTTTCGAAGTAGCGGCCGGCGAGCTGGAAGGTCGTCATCCCGGCAGCGACGTCGAGATAGATCGAGTCGGCTCCTGCGGGGGTGACGCCGAATCCGAGCCAGTAGCCGGCGGCTTCCGTGGTTCCGAACCCGAGCAGCAGGGTCAGGATCGCCCAACCGAAGGAGGCGGCGATGCCGAGGGAGACGAGGGTGTCCATGCTGACCGCGCCGTGGCGGAGGTTGCGGAGCGTGGCCCGGTGGAACGGCCATGCGGCCCAGGTCACGATCGGCAGCGCCATCAACACACACACCCATTCCCAGCCGGGGAACCGCCACCCGGGCACGAGGGCGAGGACGATGGTGATGTCCATCAGCGGCACGGTGAGCAGCGCAGAGACCGCCAGGCGGCGGCGCAGGGAGGAGATCCGCACCTCGGTGGCGCGCGCGGACCAGGCATCGCCGCTGCCATCACGCAGGTGCGCACCGTATCCGGCGTTCTCGACCTGACGAATCGCCGTGGGCACCTCGCTGTCGGGAAGCCCCGTGATGATGGCGCGTTCGGTGGCGTAGTTGACGCTCGCTGTCACGCCGTCGAGCTTGTTCAGGGCTCGTTCGACGCGTCCGGCGCACGCGGCGCAGGTCATGCCTGAGACGTCGAGTTCGACAGGCGCAGCCGACGTTCGTCTGGCTCTGGTGTCAGAGATCGTCATGGTAGTGGCTCCTCCTGGGTCGCCGGTCTCGGGCCGGGACGAGATGCCTCGCGTTCGGTGAGCTGGTTGAGCATCCGGTTGTAGGCATCGAATTCATCATCCCGTCCGGTGTCGAGGTGGCGATCTTTTCGACGGGCTTCGCGGGCGTCCTGGCGGCTCCATTGGATGGCGAGGGTGACGATGACGATCATCAGCGGGATTTCTCCGCCCGCCCAGGCGACACCCCCGCCGAGATACTGCTGCGCCTGCAGGTCAGCCCAGGGAAGGTCGAGTCGCAGATAGAAGTCTTCGGCGATGATCTCGGGGGTGGTCATCAGGATTACTCCGAAGAAGGCGTGGAACGGCATCGCCGCGAGAACGTAACCGAGTTTGCCGATGTGCGGCAGGGGTCGTGGGGGGCGGTCGACGCCGATGATGAGGCTGTAGTAGAGGTAGCCGACGATGAGGAAGTGCAGGTTCATGAGCTGATGCGCCCAATGGAACCGCATGTACTCGCCGAAGATCCCCGTGAAGTACAGGCCATAGTATGAGCCGACGAAGAGGATGAAGACGATCAGCGGGTTGTAGAGGAAGCGCAGCACCCGCCAGTGCAGCACCCAGGTGATCCAGTCGTGCAGACCTGCCGGCCTGTTCCGGTCGGAGCGGCTCGCGCGCAGCAGCAGGGTGACGACGCCGCCGAGGACGAGGAGTCCGGGGGCGAGCATGTTCAACGACATGTGCACGATCATGTGCACCCCGAAATCGGGGGCGGAGTACTTCCCGAACCCGGAACTGGTCGCCACGATTACCACGGCCCATCCGGCCAGCCAGGCGGTCGTTCGTCCGATGGGCCACGTGTCTCCACGACGGTGCAGCGTACGCACCGCGACCAGGTAGACGGTGATCGCCGCGGCCGCGATGCCGAGGAAGAGGAGGTTGGGTCGCCACTGTCCGAACAGCACCAGTAGGGTCGGCGCGTCGGGCACCTCGAAGCCCATGAAGACCTGCTCGATACTTGTCGGCACGAAGTACTGCGGCGGGGGCTGCCGAGTCATCGCCACTCCTGTGCCGATCCACCCGGCCACCGCCACACCGCACACGGTCAGAAGAACTGTGAGGGCGCCGGCGCGCATTCGGCCGCGTCGGGCTTGCCACCATCCGTATGACATGGCCCCGGTGAGGACAGCCAAGCACGCACCACCGGACAGAATCAGCCATCCCGTCACCGAACCGGTGACGGGAGAACCGGCGAGCTTGAACACTCCGATAACCGCATCGCTGACGATGATCAGCGGCAGCGCGATGATTCCGAGCAGGAACAGGCGACGCAGCGTTTCCGGGGGTACGAAGCGCCCGGAAGCGACACGCAGGCCGGAGACACAGACTGCGCCGAAGAACGCGTACACCGCGACGGTCTGGAAGACCGCGGCATCGCCGCCGAAGTCGTGGTCAGGGCCGACCAGAACCTGCCCGGTGACCACCGGCGCAAGAATTCCGATCGCGGATACCCACAGCGGGATGAGCAACCCTGTCCATCGGTCCGCGAAGTACGACGCGAACAAGACGATCAGCGCCGCCATGAGGCTGATCGTCCAAGCTTTCGGCGCATCGCTGGCGTCCCATAAGAAAGGGAGGGCGTAGCTGATGCTGAGCCGCTCCAGCGGGGCGCCGTTGGCGTCGAGTGCTTCAAAGATCACCAGCGCCCCCGCGCAGAGCGCCCAGGCGCCGGATGCGATCCGCAAGACTCTGATCTCGAACCCCTGCGAAAGATACTGTGCTCGCTGAGCGGGGGCGTCGCGCAGGAACAACAGGTGTACGATCGCGCCGACGCTGACCAGGCTCGCAGCATGTGCCGCAACGAGCAGAACCGTGGTGATTACGGCGACGTCAACCCCTGGGTAGCTGACGAAGATCTTCCGGTACGGTGCCTCCCCGAGCAGCACGGCCACCGTGACCGGGAAAGCAATCCCCAGGACAGAGAACCCCAGGGTGAGGGACGTGATGGCGCTGCCCCGAACACTCCGGACAGACGTTCTTTTCGTCTTGTGCGGGTCGATTGCAGCGGGAGATGGTTCAGTCATTCTGCGACAGGGATGGCCAAGAACTCACTGCGTAGCCGGCTTCCTCGACCGCGCGTTCGACATCGGCGCGGTCGACTCGCGCCGACGTCGTAATCAAGACGCGTCCGGACACAGCATCAACGTGGGCGCCGAGAACGGTCGGCAGCGCGGTCAGCTCCGCTGTGACGGCGCGTTCGCAGTGCTCGCACGTCATCCCGTTCACCCAGAACTCGAACTCGGCCATGACTGCTCCTCCTGATGCCGGACCACGCCATTAACTCTACATCGTGTCGTAGATGTGAGTGGTGGCGGGGACGGGTTAGGCACGTGCGAGGGCGGCGCGGCGACTGCGGGGTGTCTTCCAGCGGCGGAGGGTGAGTCGGTCGGCGCGAAGTTCGAGACCGGGATCGCCTGTGGTGCGTCCCATGGTCGCGAGGGCGTTCGCGAGATGGACGGCGCCGGCGCGGCGGGCGGCGGCATCGTCTGCGATGAGTTCGATCAGCAGTAGTGTGGCTCGTTTCAGCGCTCGTCCGGCTGGGAAGCGCTTGGGGAGGCAGAGGGCGTTGATCTCAGCGATCCGCACGGCCCACCCGTGGTGCTGGCGCAGATGAGCGCGCTCATGCTCGATCACCGCGCGAAGCTGCGGGCCGCTCAGCAGTTCCTTGAGGGCCGTGGAGAGGAAGATCTCCGGTGCCCCCGAAGGCACGGCGCATGCGACAGGCTCCTCAGACTCGAACCAGACGAGGGTGACCCCGTCCGAGTCCTCACGGGACACCGCGACAGGTGCGAGGCGTCCGACCGCTTCCCGCCAGGAATCGGCGAGGGGCTCCGCGGATGCGGAGACCAAGACGATCACCGCCGCGAATACTCCAAGGCTTAGCCAGCCCGCGATCGTCAAGAGCAGGCCTTCGGCGGGGCCGTGCACTTCGACAGCCTCGACGCAGCACATCAGCGCAGTCGTGGCAGAGGCGACCGCGCATCCGATGCCGGCGAAGAGGGCACTGAACCACAGCGTCAGGGCGGTGCGCGGATGGTGCACCTGCCACCTGCCGGCGGTCAGCACGAGCGGTGCGAACAGGAGCATCAGCGCTGCTGCTGCAAGGAAGGAGCCCGTGGCGATCACGTGATCACCTGCGCTTGCGCGAGGTCTTGCCGGTGATCGCGCTGCGGAGCAGGTCGAGGTCCTCCTCGGCGAGGTGTCCGGCGAACTGCAACAGTGCTGCCTGCCGGTCGCCGGCTCCGTCCAGGGCGCTCATCATGGACCGTCCGACATGCTCGTCGCCACTGCGCGCCGCATGGAAGCGGACCTTGCGTGGGGAGTCTCCTGATCGGACGACATCACCCTTCTTCTGCAACCGCTCCAGGGCCGTCATCAACGTCGTATACGCCGGGACGTGACCGGTGAACACGGCCTGGATCTCGCGTGCACTCAAAGGCTCGGATGCCTCCCAGAGGATGCGCATGACCTCGCCTTCGAGTTCCCCGCGTTCACGCGTGCGCTCACCTGCCATATGACACCTCCACCGTTTAGCCTACCCAGAGTCGAATCCTCGTGACTTCGAAGAGTACGCTCGCAACTCTCACATCAACGCGCGCTGCTACCGCTCCCTCGACACACCGCTGGCGAGACAGGCATTCAGAGGTTCATCAGCCAGAGCATGAGCCCCATGCCCGCAGCCATCAGAACGTGACACAGCACGTGCATCCGATGCCCTCGGATCGCGACCGCGCGATACAGCCACCACAGTGCCCCCATGGCGCACGTGACGATGAAGGCCGCGTTGACGACATCGGCCCACACGGGAGTCGCCATCAGCCCCATCTCGTCACTGCCACCGTGGTGCCCGGCATGCGCCGACCCTCCGTCGCCGCCCATGTCTATCCCCGCCATCAGGAGCGGCATCGCTGCGAGCATCCAGATCATCGCCGCATTCAGCACGATGTGCCCGACCAGATCCACGCGATGCGGAAAGCCGTGGGCCCGGGTCAGCGCGGGCACGAGCGCGAGGGCGAAGATCGCGAACAGGGCGATCTGTGCCCACGTCACCGCATCCAGCACCGTGACCCAGGTCATGAGGATCATCGCGGCGCTCATCACGGCATGGTTGATGTCGATCAGCTCCTCATCCGCCAGGCCCTCCGTGCGTGCGGGGCGTCTGATGCGCCGTGCGATGAGGTCGCCGAGGCAGATGAGGCCGGTGGTGAGGAAGGTGGCGGTGAGGATGAGGTCCCAGGGTGATGCGATCACGCCATCAGCTTACTACTACAATATGTAGAGTTAAATCGTTTGCTGTTCCGAGAGGCCTCCTGATGACCGTCGTCCACACCGACACCGCAGGCACGTTGCCTCGCACTGCGCCGCCACCGAAACGACGCAAGACGAACTGGTACGGCGCGTTCTGGCGCTGGCACTTCTACGGCTCGTTGATCGTCATCCCGGTTCTGTTCGTCCTCGCTGTGACCGGCATGACCTACATGTTCCGTGCGGAAGTGGATGCCTTCACCCACCCCGGAGTCCTCACGGTGGCCGTGCCCGAGGATGCGGAACGGCAGGAGCTGTCCGCGCAGGAAGACGCCGTCCGCGATGCATTCCCGGACCGGCCGATCCTCTCTGTCGTCGATCAGACCGGTGATCGGGCGACGGTGTTCGTCACTGCCCGGGAAGACGGCGCCAATTCGAACGTCTACGTCGATCCGTATACGGCGGTGGTGACCGGGGAGCTCACCGCGGACCAGTTGATCTCGGATTGGGCGGAGCGCATCCACGGCGACCTGCTGATCGGCGAGGAGGGCATCGGCGACCGTGTCGTCGAGCTCGGCGGCAGCTGGGCGATCGTGCTCACCATCACCGGGTTCATCATCTTCTTCCTCGGACGCCGACCCCGCAAAGCCTCACAGGACAGGAAGATGAAAGGGGCACGCCTGCGCGGATGGCATGCGATCGTCGGCCTCCCGGTGGGTCTGGGCATCCTCATGCTCGTCGTCTCCGGCCTACCCTGGACCGGCGTATGGGGATCGGTCGCACAGCAGATCGCCTCAGACAACGGCTCGTCCCTGTGGGGCGAAGACCCGGGCGCAGAATCCACGATCGACGAGCTCATCGAAAGCACCAGCGGCACCAACGCCGAAGCCGGCTGGGCCATCGGCAACGGCCCGACCGGCACCAGCACGAGCACCGGCACGACACCGATCTCCATCGACGACGCCGTCGCCGCTGCCCGTGCCGAGGGAGCCCCCGAACCGTACTCGGTCATCTACCCCGACGGGGAGACAGGTGTGTTCAGCGTCATGTCGAGCCAGTGGAACGACAACGGCAACCCCGCCGAATCCGAGGTAAGCCTCGAACGCACCATCCACATCGATCAGTACAGCGGAGAGATCGTCGGGACCTACGGATACGACGACTACAGCATTACCGCGCAGGTCGTCTCACAAGGCATCGCCGTCCACGAGGGACGCCGCCTCGGTGTGGTCAACACGATCCTGTCGACCCTGTTCTGCCTCGCCGTGATGTTCATGTGCGTCTCCGCACCGATCATGTGGTGGACCAGGCGCGGCACCGCATCCGGCATGGCCGCCCCCCGCGCAAAGCTACCGATCTGGGGGAACTGGCTGCTCGTCGTCGTGATGATCGGCCTCGGGATCTTCCTGCCCCTGTTCGGCCTATCCCTCATCGTCATCCTCGCGCTCGACCAGCTGCTGATCCGCCGCATGCCCCGGATGAAGAAGTTCTTCGGCAGCGTCTGAGCCGCGGGACCCGCGAGGAGTCCCCACAGCGCTAATACGGATGCGGCGCGCCAGAGTGAGGAACCTCACCGGTGCCTACGATGGGCAACCCGGGGCAGTTCTCTGCTGCCGCGCAGCGGCGGGGGAGTGAGACTACGTGATGTCAATGACGGACGGTGCGTCTTCTGTTGAGCAGCCCTGCTGCGGCGGTGAGAGCGCGAACGCGTAACTCTTGACCGGTTGCGAGTAACGCATAGTGGCCTACTTAGAGTTTCCTCGCCAGCGGCTACGCACCCACGCGCCGATTTTTCGAAACCGGTATGTCACATCGTCCCACTCTTCGGCGAGAGAAGGCGATTCTTCCTCTTCCTGTCGTTGGGGAGCTCCTATTGCGATGAGAAAGATGATCACCAAGAGAGCAGTGGGCAACGCCAGCGCTCCTATCCACCATCCGATCTCCATGAGCATTCCGTCAGCTACTCGACCCGACATCGACCATGTCTGGACTTGTCCCACGAGGATCAACGCGAGGGGCGGTCTTCGTGGTCTATACCGGCGTGCTCCTTGCCACGCTCGAAGCCGAGGAGTCGAAGCGCGTTGGCCACGACGATGAGTGTCGAACCCTCATGGATGAGCACTACCGCGCCGATGTTCAGCCCGATGAAGGTCGCGATCACCAGGAGGACGACGATCGCGAGGCTCGCGATCAGGTTCTGACGGATGATCCGGCTAGTCGCACGGCTCAGACGCACGGCGAACGGAACGCGCCCCAGATCGTCGCTCATGAGCGCGATGTCACAGGTCTCCAGCGCGACGGTGGAACCGGCAGCCCCCATCGCGATGCCGATGTCCGCGCGAGCCATCGCAGGCGCGTCGTTCACGCCGTCGCCGACCATCGCGATGGGGCGATGCGTTTCGGCGAGGCGCCTGATTTGCGCTACCTTGTCCTCCGGCAGCAGCTCACCGATGGCGGTATCGACGCCGACTTCGCGGCCGACGGCATCCGCGACGCGCTGGTTATCGCCGGATATCATCACGAGCTGGCCGACGTTCGTACTGCGTAACACGCGGAGCACCTGCGCGGACTCGGCGCGAGAGGTGTCCATCACGCCGACGACCCCCAGGAACCGATCACCGCGCCGGACGATCATCAACGTCTGGCCGGAATCGCGAGCCTCCGTGTAAGCGTCCTCGACTGACGAGGGAAGGGTGAGACCCTGTTCGTCGAACATCCGCAGGTTGCCGACCTCGACGACCTCTCCCTCGACCGCGGCGCGTACACCGCGGCCGACGACGGCGTTGAGATCCGATGCCTCGACACGCTCCGCCGCGGACACCTGACCCGCGAGGTCGCGGACGATCGCTGCGGCGAGTGGGTGATCGCTGAGAGACTCCACGGCGACTAGTGTGGGGACGAGGAGGCTCCCGTCCACGCCGTCCACGGGAGTGACCGACGTTACCTGCGGGTTGCCCCAGGTGAGGGTGCCGGTCTTATCGAAGGCCATCGCCCTGACGCGCCCCAGGGTCTCCAGCGGAGCGCCGCCCTTGACCAGCACGCCGGCGCGCGCCGCTCGGGCGACTCCAGCGAGAACGGCCGCCGGCGTCGCGATGGCCAGTGCGCACGGGCTCGCGGCGACGAGGACGGTCATCGCGAGGTAGAAGGCATCCGTGAACGGCTGCGAGAGTATGGACATCGCGATCAGCAGGGTTGCGGCCACGGCGAGGATCACCGCGGGCACGTACCACCGCTGGAAACGGTTGATGAACTGCTGCGTCGGTGACGCGGCCTGATCGGCTGTGCGAACCAGCTCGACGACCTTGCTCAACGTCGAGTCCGCGGCCGTCGCCGACACTACGACCTCGAGAACGCCGGAGCCGTTCACTGTACCGGCGAACACGCGATTCGCAGCCGGAAGGGTATCGACGGTGCGTATCGCCCGCTCGCGATCGGCGACCGGCTCCTTCTCGACGGGCATCGACTCACCGGTGACCGCCGACTGGTCGACGGCCGAGATCCCAGTGATCACGAACCCGTCCGACGGGATCCTCGAGTTCGGGCGGACCACCACGACATCACCCACCACGATCTGCTCCACCGGGACCTCGACGGGATCGTCGTCCCCGCGGCGTACCAGGGCGGTCCGTGGTGCGAGTTCGGCCAGCGCTTCAATCGACTTGCTGGCGCGGCTCATCGCGTACTCCTCGAGGGCGTGGCCGAGGCTGAAGAGGAACAGCAGCACCGCGCCCTCCGCCCACTTCCCGATCAGGGCGGCGCCGATTGCGGCGACGATCATGAGGAAGTCGACCTCGAACTTGCCCCGCAATGTCGACGTGACCGCCGTGCGGACAGTGAAGAAGCCACCGAAGAAGTAGGTGGCGATGAACAGGATCAAGGGCAGGCCCATGAGCGGCAAGCCGACCGCATACTCTGCGATCATCCCCGCGGCGTAGGTGATGCCCGCCACAACGGCGAACCACAGCTCCCATCGAGCGGAGCCGTGCGCGTGCTCCTCCATGGCGGCGGGCGAGTTCGTGGCAGTCGAGGTGGTCATGCCTCGACAATACATCACAAGAACATGATATTGTGATGTATGTGAATGATAATCGTGCTCATGAGGGAGGAAGTCAACTATGACCGATTCGGTGGAATCGGCGTCTGCTCCGCTCTCAGCGGGGGATGCCGAGCGGCTAGCTGAGATCATGCGGGCGCTGGCATCACCGGTCCGACTGCGCATCCTGAGCGTGTTGCGCATCCGCCCCAGCACGGTGACCGACCTCGGCATGCAGCTCGGCACCGGACAGACGACGCTCTCAAACCACCTACGACTTCTCCGGAATCTCAGCGTGGTCCGCGGAGATCGTGACGGACGGCACGTTCACTACGCGCTGTTCGACGACCATGTCGCAGATCTCTTCGACGAGGCCATGGGACACCTCCGGCACCTTCCGAGTAATCATTGACCACTTGACATTAGCCGAACAGCGCGCCGGGCCATTGGGCAACTGTGACAATCCTCATCAGTCGGTCGTCATTGCTCGTCTTATGGGGGAATGGATCTCAGTCGAGTCCGCCAGTGATCACCGCACGGGTGACCGCGGGGTCGTGCGGCGCGTCGCAACCGGCGTCGATTTCGTCCAGAGCGATCTCCTTCGAGATGAGCTCGTGGAGTCGGAAGCGGCCCTGCAGGTACAGGTAGGCGTAAAGCGGGATGTCGTGCTCGGGCGTAGTAGAGCCTATGTCGACGCCCCGGATGCACTTTTCAGCGCCGATGAGGCCGATCGTCTGCATCGGCATTGTAGCGGTCGGGTCCCGGATGCCGGTACAGCATAGGCCTTCACTCGGGCGAACTATGTCCAGGACCTGCTGGGTGACGGCGGGATTCTGACGAAATTGAACGCGCCATCCGCACCGCGTTCGGTGATCCGGTGTACTTCGACGACCCCCGGATCGGTGGTGGTCGAATTGATGGTGTGCGTGGCACAGAATAGCTTGGCCTTCTCGAGCTTGTTGTCCGCCACGTCGACGGCGATGATCGTGGCTGCGCCGGCGATCACGGCTCCGTTCATCGCGTTTAAGCGCACACTACCGACCGGCTCTTCGCTGCGCAGTGCACAAGGCGTCGGTCTCCGACGCGGTGCCGCTCAGATGCTCTGACGACTCACCAAAGGTTGGCTCTGCTGCGGTCGCCCGATGACGGGGCGCGGCGTGCCCAACCCTCGTACCCGCTCGCCGATGGCCTGCGCCACCTTCCTTGTACCGGCTACCGTGGTGTCCCGCACAGCCCGGTGCAGTCTGGCCTGCCCGTGACTGATCGCGTCCGCGGCACGTTGGCTGCTGTGTCGCATCAGTTCCGATGCGGGCATCCACGTCAGCCGCGAACGGTCCTTCACCTGAGCGGCGATGCGCTCTCGACGCGCCGCCAACGCCGGGTCCGACAAGCGAGCCAGCGCGTCCGAATCCATTTGCGCCGTCTCCACATGCTCCGGCTCCGCCGTTCGTCCCGACGCCACAGTCACTACCGCATCCCTGCCATCCTGCTTCAGCGGGATGTACCGCTCGTCGTCACCCGTGTTCATGATTCCTCCTTCTCGACTGTGGTCTCGGACCGCTTCCCGACTGATTTCAGCCACCGTCCGATGGTCGTCGGATGGACACCGAGCTCGAGCGCGATCTGTCGGTTCGACAGACCCTGCTTACTCAATCGGATCGCCTCTTCGGTCCCGCCCGTATCCGTGGGCGCCCGGATCGGCGTAGATGATGCTGCGCGCGTGTCTTCCGCTGTGACTGCTGTGCTCACTGTTCCGGACGCCAACGCTCGAACCGGCGTACGCTCTGACCTTCCTTCCTGCACCAGGGTCGTGGCCGGGGCGACATCGGCATCCTCACGGACGGTCGGCACGGCGCGGCGGTAGCGGCCCAGCTCCACGGTCAAGTGCGTGGCCGCAAGCAGTACGATCGGTGGCACCGATGCGACCAGCGCAGCCAACATCTCCGGCACTGTGTTATCGGCGGCGACCAGAGCATGCGTGATGTTCGCCGCCACCGACACCAGCGCCGCCCCGCCAAGCAGCAGCCACGGATACCGGGTCGCCACCCGCCCGTACGGGGAGAGGGCGACCACCGACATCGTCGCGATCACGATCACCCCATCGACGATCAACGGCCACACCCACGCCAGCCCCTCGGGAGTGCCGGCCTGCGCCGCGAGATCCGCGAGCGCGGTGAACGACAACCAGAACGCACCGACGCCTAGCAGCACCGTGCCCACGATCGACGCGCCCACCACCCATGCGCCCACCCGGCGCTGACCCGGCCCGCTCACAGGCACCGTCACAACGCCGGCACGGCCACGTCGACGCTCGCCGTCGACCGCATGGGCGCCGCCGCGCCCAGCTCCGCCGTCCGCTCCGTTGTCGTCTCGCGTTCCGCGTCCGGACCGGAGCGGTCAAGCCCGGGCGGGTAGCCGTCGCCGATGCCCGTGTCGGGCAGCTTGTCGAGGATATCCAGTGCGACGCGACGCACCCGCTCGCCGGTCTCGCGGACCACGTCGACCGGTTCCTTGTCAGCCACCGATGATGCCCAGGACGCGACGTAGGGGATCGTGTAGTCGCTGGTGTCCATGCCGTGCGCTGCGCCGATCATCATCGCCACCGACTCCGCCTCCACCTCCCGGATGCCCCGATGATGGGTGACCGACTCGGCAGGGTCGTGCATGCGTACATGCCCCAGCTCGTGGGCGAGGGTCTTCACGCGGGCCGCGTCGTCCATGTCGGCCCGGACGGTGACGACGCGGCTCCCGTAGTCGGTCATCCCGTTTGCGCCCATGATCGCCGACGCTCCAGCGGCGTCCGCCAGGGTGAAGCGCTCTGCCGTCACCTGGCCGGCAAGCCCCGTCCAGAGTCCCGCCGGCGCCTCCCCTTCCAGCAGCCGCGGCATTGGCCGTTCCGGGATCTCCGCTCCCGTCGTCTGCGACACGTCCCACACGTAGGCAGGCTTCACGTTCACCATCTTCGAGCGGACCACCTCGCCCGCCGCCGGCTTCTCTCGTTGCGCCAGGCGACGCCACGACATCGGATCGGACGGGTTCTTGGACGCGAAACGCCCCATCACCGGGGCGTAGATCATGTAGCCGGACTGTCCCGCGACCGACCGATCCAACTGCTGCCACTGCTTGAAGCCCGCCACATACGTCGGCACCGGCTCCGAGACCCTCCCCTGCTCATATGCCTCAGCATGCTGAGCGAAAATCAACAGGGTATTCCGGAAACTCTTTGCCCGGAACCGGGCTGCGAACTCGATCGCACGCTTCCAGTCCTCACCGGTCGTGAGCCCTTCGACCGCCGCCTGCAGCTTCTCCGCCATCAGCTCGAGCTTGGCTTCACGCGCCGCCTGCGCCTCCGCGGGGGAACGTCTCATCCGGGCCACCCAGACCACCGCCTTCACGTCCGCGCCGACCGTTCTCGGATCGGCTATTCGTGAAGACAGGTACGGGAGTCCCACCCCAAGACACGGCGGAGCTCCGTGACGGCGCGTGCTGCTCTAAGCTCGGATAGCTTTCCTGAGGCCGTGCAATGCCAGCCGATCATGACGGTTGCACGCCATGAGCCACGGCTGACGCTGTCGCGATTTCTTCGCCGATAGTCGGGCGGTCACCGCTGACGCGGTGGCAGTGCTGGTTGGGCAATCCTGCGGATTGCCTTTCGGCTGCTTGATTGTGCGGGACCATTCCCTTCTGCGCAAGGCACGCAAAAATTCTCCCCGATAGTCGATCTCCTTCCCCTGGAGTGGGGGAGGAGATTTTTTGACTCTTCGGCCTTGCACATTCATTCCTGGCCCCTTTTCTCGGCATGTGCCGAAAGGCAATGGCAGGGAGGGAACAGCCACACCGAGCCTGTCAAATGGTGTGTGTAAGGGGTGGGTCTCCTTACGGAAGGAAGCACCACATTGGCGATCGACAAGCAGGCGCGCGAAGCGCGCCGCAAGGTTCAGGAAGAAGGCGCGAAGCGCCTCGAGGAAGCGGGCGTCTTCGATGACCTGTTCGCGCGGATCGACGCGGGTGAGGTCCAGCTCGACGGCGACGGTGGGTTCATTCAGCAGCTGATCAAGCGAGGCCTGGAGCGGGGGCTCCAGGCGGAGCTGACCGATCACGTCGGCTACGAGAAGGGTGACCCCGAGGCGCACGTGTTCCCGAACTCCCGCAACGGGTCGTTCCCGAAGACGGTCGGCACGAGCGTCGGTGATGTCGAGTTGCGGATCCCGCGGGATCGGGATGGGTCGTTCACGCCCCGGCTGGTTCCGACCGGGTCGCGGCGGTTGTCGCAGCTGGACGAGATGATCGTCTCGCTCTACGCCGGCGGGATGACCGTCCGCGACATCGAGCATCACCTGGCCTCGACGGTCGGCACCGAGCTGTCGCACGAGACGATCTCGAACATCGTCGACGAGATCGCCGACGAGGTCCTGGCCTGGCAGCAGCGCCCGTTGGATTGGAGGCGTTCTACCCGGTGATCTACCTCGACGCTCTGATCGTGAAGGTCCGCGACGGCGGGCACGTCCGCAACAAGGCCGCGCACATCGCCGTCGGCGTCGACATGGACGGGATCAAGCACGTGCTGGGCATCTGGATCCAGGCCACCGAGGGCGCGAGGTTCTGGGCGGGGGTCTGCGCGGAGCTCGCCAACCGCGGGCTCCGCGACGTCCTGATCGTCTGCTGCGACGGGCTCACCGGGTTCCCCGAGGCGATCGAGGCGACCTGGCCCGAATCGATGGTCCAGACCTGCGTGGTCCATCTCATCCGCAATGCGATGCGGTTCGTCGGCTACGGGCAGCGCAAGGCCGTCGCCGCGGCGTTGAAGCCGATCTACCAGGCCCCGAACGCGGACGCCGCCGAACGCGAGCTGGAGGCGTTCAAGGCGTCCCCGCTGGGTCAGGCGAACCCGCACGCGGCGGCGGTGTTCGCCGACGCCTGGGAGCGGTTCACGCCGTTCTTGGCGTTCCCGCCCGAGGTTCGGCGGGTGATCTACACGACCAACGCGATCGAGTCGCTGAACTACCAGCTGCGGAAGGTCACCAAGAACAAAGATGACCAACTCGCAACCTCTCCACGTCGTCGTGATCGGTGCCGGTATCCTCGGCACGTCCACGGCAGCCCACCTCGCGCGCAGCGGCGCCCGCGTGACTCTCGTCACGTCGGGTAAGCCCGCGGACGGCGCGTCCGGCCGCTCGATCGCCTGGCTGAACTCGTCGGGCGCTCGCTCGACGGAGTACCGGTACCTGCGCCTGATTGGCCTCGATCGGTACCGCACCTGGCGTGAACGGCATCCGGACAGCGCTTCGTACCTGCGCTTCGACGGCGCACTGAAGTGGGGCGGGGAAGACGAGAGCTTCCGTGACACGTTCGACTACGAGCGAGCGGGCGGTTACGACTCGCTGTGGCTCGACCGCGAGCAGGTGGCCGCGCTCACCCCCGACGTGGATGCGGATGCGGTATCTGACGAGGGAGCGATCTTCAACAGGGGTGAAGGCTGGGTGAACCTTCCGGATCTCATCGACGCTCTCCTCAGCGAGGCGTCGGCCGACGGCGCGGAGGTCATCGAGAACGCGGGAGACGTGCGGGTCGACGTGCGGGACGGTGCCGCTGTCGGCGTCACGCTCGGCGATGGCACCGGACTCGCGGCCGACCGAGTGGTACTGGCGACCGGCGGCGATGTGCCTGCTCAGCTCGCGGCGCTCGGCGTTACGGTACCGGACGCCACTCCCGCTGCTTTCGTCGTCGTCACGCAACCGGTCGAGCCTCGGGTGAAGACCGTGCTGAACACTCCGCGAGTGGCCGTGCGTCCCATGCCGGATGGACGCCTCGTGCTCGATGCGGACTGGGCCGAGAAGTCGGTCGTCGTCGAGCCGGATGGGTCGCTCACGGTGCCGGATGAGTCGGTGCGCGGGCTGCTGGAGGAGGGCTCTCGTGTGCTCGCGGGCCATCCCGCGCTGGTCGCCGAGCGAGTCGCAGCCGGCCTCAAGCCGATTCCGGGCGACGGTGAGCCCGTTGTCGGACCGGTGTCGCCGATCGCAAACCTGTTCACACTGTTCACGCATTCGGGTGCAACGCTCGGGCTCATCCTGGGCGAACTGCTTGCAGAGGAGATCGTTACTGGAAAGCCGTCCCCGGTGCTTGATGCCTTCCGGCTGGAGCGCTTCACTTCCGGCGGCGAGCTCGCGGAGGTGGGCATCGGAGCCTGGGCTCCGGTCATCAGCTCGTAACCGCTTCAGCGAGGCGAGAGGGACGGATGCAGTTCGGCGTCGGTCCCTCTCCGCGGTTCTGTGCGCGACGACAGCCGCCGCCTGCGTCGTCCGACACATGCCTTCCCCTGCATACAGCCCCGCGTAGCGTTGGCACCAGCGATCGGCATCCGCCCTTGGCTACATAGCTCAAGGGCATCCGATCGGCAGGAGAGCATCATGACTTCCACGCACATCGACACCGACGTCGACACCGCAGCAGCGACTCTCGGACCGATTCGGCAGACGTATTCCGGCACCGCGGAGTTCCCTCCGATGGCACACGCGTACAAGCAGGTGTCGCAGGTGGTCCGCGAGACCGGGCTGCTGCAGCGCACCTCGTGGTTCTACATCTTCGTCGCCGCCGGCATCGCGCTGGCGCTGGGCGGAGCCGTCACCGGCTTCATCCTGCTCGGCGACAGCTGGTTCCAGCTGCTGATCGCCGCGGCGCTCGGCATTATCTTCACGCAGATCGCCTTCCTCTCGCACGAGGCGGCTCACCGGCAGATCCTGACCTCGGGACCGGCGAACTTCAAGCTCGCGCGCATCCTCGCGGGCAGCATCGGCATGAGCTACTCGTGGTGGGACTCGAAGCACACGAAGCACCACGGCAACCCCAACCAGGTCGGCAAGGATCCCGACATCGAGGTCGACACCATCTCGTTCCTCGAGGAGGACGCCGCGAAATCGCGCGGCCTGGTGCGTCTGATCACCCGCAAGCAGGGCTGGCTGTTCTTCCCGCTGCTCACCCTCGAGGGTCTGAACCTCCACTACATCGGACTGAAGCACCTCTTCACCAAGAAGAATGTCAAGGGACGCTGGACAGAGCTCGGCATCATCGCCCTCCGTTTCGCGATCATCCTGATCCCCGTGTTCACGATGCTGCCGCTCGGCATGGCGTTCGCGTTCATGGGTGTGCAGCTGGCTGTGTTCGGCGTCTACATGGGCGCCTCGTTCGCACCGAACCACAAGGGCATGCCCATCATCGATCCCCACGCCCGCCTGGACTTCTTCTCGAAGCAGGTGCGCACCTCGCGCAACATCCGCGGCGGATGGTGGGCCACGGCGCTCATGGGCGGTCTCAACTACCAGGTCGAGCACCACCTGTTCCCGAGCATGCCGCGTCCGCACCTGTCGAAGGCCCGCGCGATCGTCCGCGACTACTGCGCGTCGAACAACGTGCCGTACACGGAGACCAGCCTCGGCCGTTCCTACGCGATCGTGATCGAGTACCTGAACCGGGTCGGTCTCGCAGCCGGCGCCGATCCGTTCGACTGCCCCGCAGCCACGAGCTTCCGCCGCGCCTGAGGCGCTGTCGCAACCCGCGCTTCGCGGGCGTGGACGTGCGACGAATCGGGGGCCGACACTCCAGATGTCGGACGCATCATGGAGAAGCGTCCGACATCTGGAGTGTCGGCCCCCGGAACGTGCCCCCGGAACGTGCCGTGCGGCCCCGTGGCGCGGCGGACGAGCAGTCGGGGTCAGGCCTTCGGGTACGCGGACGCCTTCAGGGCACGAGCGAGGTGCGCGGCGTTCGCCGCGGCCGTCGTGATGGTCTGGGCGACCTTCTCAGGCGTCTCGGGCAGATCCTTGTAATCCGTCGATCCCATCGCCTCGCCGTTCCAGTAGATCGAGCCCTGTGCGGGGATGGTGAAGCCCACGTCGTTGAGCGATTGGAAGACGATGGCGGCGATGTGGTGCGCGCCGTCCTCGTTGCCGACCACGACCGCGAGCGCGACCTTGTCGAACAGGGTCGGCCGGCCCTGCTCATCGGTCTCGCTCAGCTCGGCATCCAGCCGCTCGAGCACCCGCTGCGCGACGCTGGAGTGCTGCCCCATCCAGGTCGGCGTGGCGAACACGAGGATATCGGCGGCGAGCACCCGCTCTCGCAGCGACGGCCACTGATCGCCGTCGCCCATGTCGGCCTGCACCCCGGGGCGGATGTCGTGGTCGACCGCGCGGATGCGGTCGGCGGTCACGCCGTGCTCGGCGAGAGCGTCGAGCACCTGCTCGCCGAGCACCTCTGTGCTCGATCCGGCAGGGGAGGGCTTGAGGGTGCAGTTGATGAGAAGTGCGGTGAGCTTCTGGTCCATGAGAGGCACCAAACCAGCCATCCGCGAGGCGCGGGAGGGGCTTTCGTACCGCACGGGGATGAGCTAGACGTCCTGCGTCTCGGCCAGGTCGGGCCCGGCCTCGGCATCCGATCTCTCGTCGTCGCGCCGTGAGCCGGACCCCAGGCGCAGGGTCGCGATCAGCCCGAGGGCGAGGAACCCCGCCGCCGCGAAGGCCGAGGCCCGCGTGCCGTCGCTGAACGCCTCGCGCGCGGCGGCGCCGACGGCGGCGTCGCGCGCGGCGAGGGCGGGGATCGCGCCGCCCGCACTCGTGACGACGGCATCGACGATCTGCGTCCGCGCGGAGTCGGGGAGGGTCGGGATGTCTGCGAGGCGTGTGTCGAGGGCTGCGCCGGTCGACGTGAACAGGACGGTTCCGAGCACCGCGATTCCCAGCGCCGATCCGATCTGCCTCGCGGTGCTCTGCGTGCCCGAGCCCTGGCCGCTGAAGCTCACCGGCACGTCCTTCAGCACGACGCCGGTCAGCTGCGCGGTGGCCAGGCCCAGCCCGATGCCGTAGAGGAAGAGGAAGGGCACCACCTGCAGCCACGACGCCGTCGCGCTGATCGCCAGCCCAAGGCCTGCGACGCCGACGATCTCGGCCGCGATGCCGGCACGCACGAGCATGATCGGAGTGACCCGGGAGCTGACGGCCGCAGAGAATCCGCTCGCCGCGAACGAGCCGCCGGCGAGAGCGAGCAGGACGAAACCCGTCTGCAGGGCGTCGTAGCCCACGACGTTCTGCAGCCACAGCGGCAGCGACAGCACGATGCCGAACTCTCCGAGCGAGACGATGAGCGCCGCGATGTTGCCGTTGCGGAAGGACGGGATCGCGAACAGCGACAGCGCGAGCAGCGTCGGCTGCCCTCGGCGGGCGCGCCGGACACCCCACCAGATGAACAGCGCCGTCGAGAGCGCCGCGACGGCGAACGACACCGGAACGGGGGAGAGGCCGAACGGCCAGGTCCAGTCGCCGATCGTCAGCCGACGCTCGCCTTCGCTGAGCCACCACCCGTAGGTGCGGCCCTCGATGAGGCCGAACACGAGTCCGGCGCTGGCGAGCACCGACAGCACGGCGCCGACCACGTCGATGCGGCGGCCGTCGTGAGCATCGCGCGATTCCGCGACGGTGAGGAGCACGCCCACGGCGACGATCAGACCGAGGGGGATGTTGATCCCGAACGCCCACCGCCATGAGAAGTAGGTGGTCAACCAGCCGCCCAGGAGCGGGCCGAGGGCGACCATGCCGCCGATCGTCGACCCCCACACCGCGAAGGCGATGCCGCGTTCGCGCCCGCGGAAGCCCGCGTTGATGAGCGACAGCGTCGTCGGGAGCACCATGGCGCCGCCGACTCCCTGAATCACCCGTGCGCCGATCAGGAGATCACCCGTGGGCGCGAGGGCGATGAGCACAGAGGCGACGACGAAGACGGCGATGCCGACCAGGAGCATCAGTCGGCGTCCATACCGGTCGGAGAGCGTGCCGAAGACCAGCAGCAGTGCGGCGAACACGAGCGTGTAGCTCTCCTGCACCCACTGCACCTGCGTCGAGCTGATCGCGAGCTCGTCGACGATCGACGGGATGGCGACGTTGACGATCGTGGAATCGACGATGATCAGCGACACGGCGACGCTGATGAAGACGAGGCTGAGCCACTTGTGCGGTGCGATGATCACCGAGCAAGAATGCCACGGTTTACCTAGCCGAGCATGCAAATAGCCTGGCTTGCTTGCAGCCGCACCGATATGCTGTGCGCATGAACTCGCGCAGGGAAGGTGCTGCCGCGCGCGCAAGCGCCATGATCGATCCGCGCGTGATCGACCCCGGCCAGCAGCTGGTCAGCGTCGAGGGCCTGTCCGACAGCGAGATCGACCAGGTCGTGCGCGTGCTGTCGGCTCTGCGCCGCTGGCGGGAGACCGAGCAGCGCATCAGCTGGCAATCGCGCACCGAGATGAAGCTCAACGAGACCGACATGGAAGCACTGCGCTTCCTCGTCGCATCGCTCAACAACGGCGTCCTGGTGACCGCAGGCATGCTCGCCGATCATCTGCGCATCTCGACGAGCTCGACGACGAAGATGCTCGACCGCCTCGCCAGGGCGGGGCACGTCACCCGCACCCCGCACCCGACGGATCGGCGCGCGGTGACGGTGAGCATCACCCCCGACACGCACGAGCAGGTGCGCGACAGCGTCGGCAGGGTGCACGCCGACCGGTTCGCCGCGGTCGCCGAGCTCACGCCGGGCGAGCGCGACGTCGTCGCACGTTTCCTCGAGCGGCTGGCGCGAGGAGACGACGACCGCGGGTGACTCAGTGCTTCCGGTTGGCCTGGTAGTACGCGAGCAGCGCCTTGGTGGATGGGTCCTGCGCGGCGAGCGCATCCGCATCGCCCTCGAGCGCGGGAGCGATCTGAAGCGCGAGCTGCTTGCCGAGCTCGACGCCCCACTGGTCGAAGGAGTTGATGCCCCAGATCACGCCCTGGGTGAAGGTGATGTGCTCGTACAGCGCGATCAGCTGACCGAGAACCGCGGGCGTCAGCGACGGCGCGAAGATCGACGTGGTCGGACGGTTGCCGCCGAACGTGCGCGCGGCGACGAGAGCGCCTGTCGTGCCCTCCGCCTCGACCTCCTCGGCGGTCTTGCCGAACGCGAGCGCCTTGGTCTGCGCAAGGAAGTTCGCGAGGAAGAGCCCGTGCACGTCGCGCCCGTCATCGGCGAGCGGATAGGCGGGGTTGACGAAGGCGATGAAGTCGGCGGGGATCAGTCTCGTGCCCTGGTGGATCAGCTGGTAGAAGGCGTGCTGACCGTTGGTACCCGGCTCGCCCCAGAACACCTCGCCGGTGTCGGTCGTGACGGGTGTGCCGTCCCAGCGCACCGACTTGCCGTTCGATTCCATGGTCAGCTGCTGCAGATACGCGGCGAAGCGGCTCAGCTGCTGGGCGTACGGCAGCACGGCGTGGGTCTGCGCGTTGAGGAAGTTCGTGTACCAGATGTTGAACAGACCCATCAGCACGGGCACGTTCTGCGTGAGCGGGGTCGTGCGGACGTGCTCGTCGACGGCGTGGAAGCCCGCGAGCAGCTCACGGAACGCGTGCGGGCCGAAGACCACGGCGAGCGACAGTCCGATCGCCGAGTCGACCGAGTAGCGACCGCCCACCCAGTCCCAGAAGCCGAAGGCGTTCTTCGGGTCGATGCCGAACGCCTCGACCTTGTCGAGCGCGGTCGAGACGGCGACGAAGTGGTGCGCGACGGCTCCCTTTCGGCTCGCGTCGTCGTCGTCCATCGCACCCGCAGCCGAAAGGCCCGCCCACAGCCATTCGCGCGCGAGGCGGGCGTTGGTCAGGGTCTCGAGCGTGGTGAACGTCTTCGACGCGACGATGAACAGAGTGGTCTCGGGGTCGAGATCCGCGGTCTTCTGCGCGATGTCGGTCGGGTCGATGTTCGACACGAAGCGCGCCTCGATACCGGCGTCGGCGTAGGGCTTGAGCGCCTCGTAGACCATCACCGGCCCGAGGTCGGACCCGCCGATGCCGATGTTCACGACGTGCGTGACCTTCTTGCCGGTGGTGCCCAGCCAATCGCCCGAGCGCACCCGGTCGGCGAACGCCGACAGCGATGCCAGCACGTCCTGCACGTCGGCATCCACGTCCTGCCCGTCGACGACGAGCTCGGGCGACGCGCCCTCCGGCCGACGCAGGGCCGTGTGCAGCACCGCACGATCCTCCGTGGTGTTGATGTGCGCTCCCTCGAGCATCGCGGCGTAGCGCTCCGCGACCCCGGTCTGCTCCGCCAGCCGCACCAGCGCGCCGACGATCTCGTCGGTCACGAGGTTCTTCGACAGGTCGACGTGCAGATCCGCGAGCGGCAGCGACAGGCGCTCGACGCGCGTCGCATCCGGCGCGAACCAGCCGCGCAGGTCGGGCGAGAACGAATCCCGGATGGCCGACAGCTCAGCCCAGGCGGACGTGGAGGTGGGGTCGATCGGTGCGCTCATGCAAGCAACGTTAGCGCCGCGACCGCATCTCGACGCGGTCGATGACGTGGCGGCCGCCTGCCGGTAGCGTGGTCAGCGACCTCAGGAGGAACGATGAAGACCATCCCGTTCGGAACCCGCACCGCACCCGCGGTGATCGCCGGGATGATGCGCATCCCCGAGAAGACGGATGCCGAGGTGCGCGAGCTGTACGACACCGCCCGATCGGCGGGGATCGACTTCTTCGATCACGCAGACATCTACGGCGGCGCCATGCACGTCTGCGAGGACCGTTTCGCGGCTGCGCTGCAGCTGAGCGCCGCCGAGCGCGAGGAGATCGTGCTGCAGACCAAGTGCGGCATCGTGCCGTCGCAGCAGATGTTCGATTTCTCGTATGCGCACATCATGACCCAGGTCGAGGGGTCGCTCTCGGCGCTGCAGACCGACTACATCGATGTGCTGCTGCTGCATCGCCCGGACGCCCTGGTGGAACCCGACGAGGTCGCCCGTGCGTTCGACGAGCTGGAGGCGGCCGGGAAGGTGCGCGCGTTCGGAGTCTCGAACCACACCCCCCGCCAGATCGACCTGCTGCGCACCGCGGTCGAGCAGCCGCTCGTGGCGAACCAGCTGCAGCTGTCGATCACGCACTCGCCGATCATCGCCCAGGGGATCGCGGCCAACATGACGGGGGAGAAGCAGAGCGTCGTCCTCGACGGGGGCGGCATCGTCGAATACTGCCGCATCAACGGCATCACCGTGCAGGCCTGGTCGCCGTATCAGGCCGGATTCTTCGACGGCGTGTTCCTCGGCAACCCCGCCTACGCCGAGCTCAACGCCGTCATCGACCGCCTCGCAGCGAAGTACGACGTCACGCCGACGGCGATCGCCACGGCGTGGATCACCCGCCACCCGGCGAACATGCAGGTCGTGCTCGGCACGACCACACCGCGGCGGGTGGCGGATGCGGCGGCGGGCGCCGACATCGAGCTGACCCGTCCCGAATGGTACGAGCTGTTCCGCGTCGGCGGCCACATCGTTCCCTGACGAGGACCCACCCGTGCATCCGCTGATCTCCGCCGCCGACCTGCATGACCGGCTCGGCGCGTTCCACCTGCTCGATGTCCGCTGGTCGCTGGGTCGCAGCGACGGACACGCGCAGTACGTCGCCGGCCACATCCCCGGCGCGGTGTTCGTCGATGTCGAGCGCGACCTCACCCGCCATGGCGAACCGCATGAAGGTCGTCACCCGCTGCCCGACGACGCGGCGCTCGCCGGCGCCGCGCGCCGGTGGGGACTCCGTCAGGGCGTGCCCGTCGTGGTCTACGACGACGACCGGATGCTGCCGGCGTCACGCGCCTGGTGGGCGCTGCGGCGCGCAGGGATCGAGGTGCGGGTGCTCGACGGCGGCTGGCGTGCATGGCTTGCGGCGGGCGGAGCGGTCGAGACGGGCGAGACCACGGCTGCCGAGGGGGACGTCGACCTCCTCGCGCCCGGTGATGCCGGTGTCATCGACACGCGCTCCGCGGCGAGCTGGCCGGATGCCGGGGTGCTGCTCGACGCACGCGCCGCCGAGCGCTACCGCGGCGAGGTCGAGCCGATCGACCCGGTCGCAGGTCACATCCCCGGTGCGAAGAACCTCCCGATCGCCCGCGTGCTCACCGAGGACGGCAGGTTCCGGGCGACGACCGACATCGCCGCCGCATTCGACGCCGTCGGAGCGGCGGAGGGCACACCGATCGCCGCCTACTGCGGCTCGGGCATCACCGCGGCGCAGCTCGCGCTCGCGGGGTCCATAGCGGCCCGCGAGGTGAGCGTGTATCCCGGCTCGTGGAGCGCGTGGTCGAACACACCGGGACTGCCGATCGCGACCGGCGTGGAGTGACGGCGACACCGTCTCACCGGTCGTCTAATCTGAGATCATGCCGTTCCTGTTCACCCTGATCACCATCGCGTTGATGGTGTTCGCGCTCGTCGACATCATCCGTCGCGACGACAGCCAGGTGCGGTTCCTGCCGAAGCTCGTCTGGCTGCTGCTCGTCGTGCTGCTGCCGCTGCTGGGCAGCGCGCTCTGGTTCGCGATCGGTCGCGAGTACCCCGAGGGCGGCATCCGGCTCGGGCGTCCCGCACGGCACCGGACGGCGCCCGCTTCGCCGGTGGTGAGCGCACCGCCGGTCGACACCCGATCGACCGAGCAGCAGATCGCCGACCTCGATCGTGAGATCGAGGAATGGCGGCTGCGTCAGGAGATCGAGAAGCGCAAGCAGGAACGCGGCGACAGCGTCAGCGAGGACTGAGCCCTCGCACGGTGGACGACGCGCACGGGGCCGCGCCGCCCCGCCGCCGGTCAGGCCTCCTGCAGGCGCACCAGACGCTCGTGTCCGCTCTCCTCCAGAGCGGCGACGTCGTCGCGCGAGCGCAGGAAGTCGTTGAACGACCGGTATCCGAGCGCCTTCTCGCTGAACGAGGGGTCCATCCGGCGCATCTGCGTCTTCACGGCCGAGGCGTGCAGCCATTCATCGGAGTCGGTCTTGTCGTGGCCGAGACGCAGCGCTCGCACGAGAAGCGAGGTCGCCTCGGACTGGTCGTCCTGCTTGGGAGCGGCGGTGCGGGTGCGACGGCTTCGGGTGGTGCTCTTCGGCTCGGGCTTGTCCTTCGCGGACACCTCGGCCGGAGCATCCGCCGTGGGGCGCACGACACCGGGAAGCGAGTCGTACGACTCGAACTCGTCGCAGGCCGCGGCCAGCGACTTGGCCGTGGACCCGGCGACCCCCACGCCGATCACATACCGGCCCAGCCGCTTGCAGCGCTGCGCCAGCGGTACGTAGTCGCTGTCGCCGGCGACGATCACCACGTGCGTGAGATCCGGCAGCCGGAACATGTCTTCCACGGCATCGACCGCGAGGCGGATGTCAGCACCGTTCTTCGCGTACGCCGCTGCGGGGAACAGCTGCACGAGATCGACCGCACGAGCGACCAGCTGCGAGCGGTACTCGGCGTTCACCGGAGACGACCAGTCGGCGTACGCCCTGGTGAGCACGAGCGTGCCGAAGGATGAGGCGTAGTCGATGATCGCTCCGACCTCGATCGTCGCCTGCTTGAGGCGCTCGGCGACCTCGGCGTCGTTCGGGTTGTCGGTGATGCGCTGGCGATCCTTGCCGTAGGCGTTGCGCCCGTGCACCCGGTCGTACCAGGAGATGACGATGTTGTCGAAGTCGAGGTAGACCGCCACGCGGCCCGTGGTCTCTGCCATGTCAGCTCTCGCTCGGGTAGACGACGCCGATCTGGCGACGGATCTCATCGAGGGCGCCCATGATCTCGACCGACTCCGCGGTCGGCAGCGCGAGTCGAGCGCCGGCGGTGTCGCCTGAGGCGACAGCCGCCTCGGCAGCCAGCGCCTGGTACTGCATGCCGCGGCCCTCGACGTGCGACTCGTACTCCTCGAGCACGGTGCCGTCGGCGGCGATCACACGGAAAGACGTCGGCGTGTACCAGACCCGATCGATCTCGATGCGAGCCTCGGTGCCGAGCACGGCGGCCGTGTTCGGCCCGACGGTGCGCGACGAGGAGAGCGAGGTCGAGATCGCCCCGCCGGCGTGGGTCATGATCGTGGCGACCTCGGCATCCGCCCCCGTGTCCAGCAGGCGCCCGACCGCGGTGATCTGCGTCGGCGCGCCCAGCACGTCCCAGATGAACGAGATCGGGTAGATCCCGAGGTCGAGCAGCGCACCGCCGCCGAGCGAGAGGGCGTTGATGCGGTGCGCGGGGTCGGTGGGAAGGCTCTGGGTGTGGTCCGCGGACACCGAGCGGATCTCGCCGAGCGTGCCCGAGGCGATGACCTCGCGCAGCCGCACCATGTGCGGCAGATATCTGGTCCACATCGCCTCCATGGCGAGCAGGCCCTTCCCCGCGGCGAGCGAGCGGAGGTCATCGGCCTCGGCGCGGTTGACGGTGAACGCCTTCTCGACCAGCACGTGCTTGCCGTTCTGCAGCGCCAGACGGGCATCCTCGTGGTGCATCGGGTGCGGGGTCGCGACGTAGATGATGTCGACCTCGGGGTCTTCGGCGAGGTCGACGTACGAGCCGTGCGCGCGGGGGATGTCGAAGCGCGCGGCGAACTCGTCGGCTGACTCCTGAGTGCGTGAGCCCACCGCGACGACGTCGAGGCCTGCGGTGCGCAGGTCGGAGGTGAAGGCTGCGGCGATGCCGCCGGTGGCGAGGATGCCCCATCGAAGTCCGGTCATGGCATCAGCGTATCGGGGCGAGCGACATCCAGGGCCAGGAGGCTCTCAGGTCAGCGGGCTGCCACCAGCGCGTCCTCGAGCAGCGGCGCGAGCACCCGGTCGAGATCGGCGATGAGGTCGGCCGGGTCTTCGAGGCCTGCCGAGACCCGGACGGTGTTCACCGAGATGCCGGCCGCCGTTCGCTGATCGGCGGTCAGGTGCGAGTGGGTCATCGACGCCGGGTGCGCCACCATGCTGCGGGCATCGCCGATGTTGGCGACGAGCCGGAACACCCGCAGCTCGTCGACGACCGCGGCGACGCGGTCGAACGACCCGTCGTCCTCGGCGCCCACGATGTCGAACGAGAACACCGAGGGCGCGCCGTTCGGCAGGTAGCGTGCTGCGGCGCCGTGCCACGGGTTGTCGGCGAGCGCAGGGTGGTGCACGCGGGCGACCGCCGGATGCCCGGCCAGATGCTCGGCGATCAGACGCGCTGTCGCCGACTGCCGGGAGACCCGCAGGTCGAGCGTCTCGATGCCCTGCAGGATCTGCCACGCGTTGAACGGAGACAGGGACGGGCCGAGGTCGTGCACGTACTTCGACTTCACGAGTGCCGCGAAGGCCTGGCCGCTGCCGAACCGATCCCACAGGATCAGGTCGCCGAAGCGGGTGTACGGCGCGGTGAACTGCGGCCACCGTGCGGGCTCGGCGCCGAAGTCGAAGGTGCCCTGGTCGACCACCACACCGCCCAGCGAGCTGCCGTGACCGGAGAGGAACTTCGTGGCCGAGTGCACGACGAAGTCCGCGCCGTGCTCGCCCGGGCGCACCAGGTGCGGGGTGCCGACCGTGTTGTCGATGACGAGGGGCACCCCGGCCGCGTGCGCCACGTCGGCGACCGCACGGATGTCGAGCACCTGGGCGATCGGATTGGCCACGGACTCGGCGAACAGCAGGCGGGTGCGCGGTGTGACGGCATCCCGCCACGCGGCGATGTCGTCCTGGTCGACGAAGGTGACCGAGATGCCGAAGTCGTCGAGCGTCTCCTGCAGCAGATCGATGGTGCCGCCGTACAGCTGGTCGGCGGCGACCACGTGCCCGCCGCGGTGCACGAGCGCGAGGATGGTGACCGCGACCGCGGCCTGCCCCGACGCGACGGCCACCGCGCTCGCCCCGCCCTCCAGCAGCGCGACCCGCTCCTCGAGGATCTGCTGCGTCGGGTTGGCGTTGCGGCTGTAGATGATGCCGGGACGGCGCAGGGCGAACAGGTCGGCGGCCTCGGCCAGCGATGCGAACTCGTAGGCAGCGGTCTGGTGGATCGGCGGCACGGCGCTGACCACGCCGGTGGGCTGGTACCCGGCCTGCACCTGGGCGGTCGCGAAGCCCTGCGGAGTCGCGCTACACGGGGAAGTCATGTGCTCATGATGCTCTGCGGCGCCGCGCGGACGCCCCTCGTGTGTCGAACTGTTGCGACCTGCCCGGCGCGCGTGCCTGGCATCGTGCTTGATCAGGGAACGAGGACGATCTTGCCGTTCGCCGCGTGCCGCTCGATCAGCTCGTGCGCTCTGGCGGCGTCGGCGAGCGGGAGCTCGGGGCCCAGCTCGACCTGGAAGTCGCCGGCTTCGATGAGGTTGATCGTCAGCGGGATCGCGTCCTGCCGCCAGCTCTGCTCCTCGTCGGTGAGCGGGACGGGGCTGCCACCGGAGAAGGCGCGGATGCCGAAATCGGCCGCATCCGGACCGCGGACGATCGTCGCGATGCGCTCGCGGTCGTCGACGAGGGCGAGGGAGGTCTGGATCGCCTCGTCGGTGCCGGCGCAGTCGAGCGCGACGGTGACCCCCTCGGGGGCGAGCTCGCGCACACGCTCGGTCAGCCCCTCTCCGTAGGCGACCGGTTCGGCGCCGAGCGAGCGCAGCTGATCGAAGCGGCCGGGGCTGGCCGTGGCGATCACCCGCGCGCCCCAGAGCACCGCGAACTGCACGGCGGCCTGGCCGACCGCGCCCGACCCGGCGTGCACCAGCAGCGTGTCGCCCTTCGCGACGCCGAGCGACCGCAGGCACTGATACGCCGTGCCCACGGGGATTCCCAGGCTCGCGCCCTCCGCCATCGTGACGCCGTCGGAGAGGCGGAACACCTTCGACACCGGCACGGCGAGTGCGCTGGCGTAGGTACCCAGCACATTGTCGATGACGACGCGATCGCCGATCGCGAATCCGGTGACGCCCTCCCCGAGGCTCGCCACGACGCCGGCACCGTCGAAGCCCACGCGACGCGGCTCGACGATGGGCGGGGAGGGGCGTGCGCCACGGCGCAGCTTGGCATCCAGCGGATTCACCCCGGCCGCCTCGATGCGCACCACGACCTCGCCGGGGCCGGCGACCGGATCCGGGATCTCGGTCAGCCGCAGGACGTCGGGGGTGCCGATCTCGGAATAGACGATTGCGTGAGCCATGCCGCCCACGCTACCCGGACTCGTCAGGACCCGCTCGAGCTGCTCAGGACCTTCAGAATGCGCTGCGGCGAGACCGGCTGTGCGGTGCCCAGCCGCTGCGCGAAGACGCTGATCCGGTACTCCTCGAGCAGCCAGCGCGCCTCGACGAGGTTTGCCGGTGCTCCCGGGTCGAGGGGGATGCTGCCGCCCGCGTCAGCGAACGCCGTCGCGACCCGCTCGTACTCGGTCATCCGCGCGCGGTCCCTGCCCGGCTCGTTCGCGAGGGTCTTCAGCCGCTCGAGCATCCCATCCAGGTACCGGGGCAGGTGCGCCAGCCGCTCGACGCCCGTGGCCGCGATGAACCCGGAGCGGATCAGACCGCTCAGCTGCGAGCGGATGTCGTTCAGCGGACCGAGCAGCGCGAGCGAGTTCTGCGACTTGATGCCGCGCTCGACGTCGCGGCTCTTCGTCAGGAGCTTCGCGACGAGCGACACGCACGCGAAGAGACGATCGACGAGCTGGGCGTTCACCTCGTCGCGCACACGACGGAACTCCGCCTCGGTGCGGATCACACCGCCCGGCACGCGCTCGTCGATGAGGGCCCGCACGACCGCCGTGCGGGCGTCTTCGATGAGGTTCGCGACGTTCGGGTAGGGAGAGGCCGCGAGCGCGAGCTTCTCGGGCGCCGTCAGGTGGTTCTGCACATACGACGCGGGAGACGGCACGGTCAGCAGAACGAGGCGGAGCACGCCGTCGCGGATGGCATCCGTCGCGGCATCCGCCGTCGCCTCGACCCGGAGCGAGACCGACCGGCCGCGGTCGACGACCGCGGGGTAGCCGCGCACCGTGCCGCCCGCGACCTTCGTGTCGAGCCGCTCGGGAAGATCGCCGAAGGTCCAGTCGGTCAGGTCGTCCTGCTCGATCGGTCCGCGGGCGGACGCCTCGCCCGTCGACGCGCTCAGAGGCCCAGGGCGAGGCGTGCGGGCCTGCTCGGGCCGGTTGAGCGACCGGGTCACGCTCTGCCGCGACCGGTCGGACAGCCGCTGCTGCAGCACCGTGAGCCGGCGGTCGGATCCGACGACCCGTCCTCTCTCATCGACGGCCCTGAAGTTCATCATCAGGTGCCCGGGAACGCGGGCATCCTCGAAGTCGCCGGCGGAGACCGGCTGATTGGCGAGCGGCTGGATGAGCGTCGCCAGCGCCTCCTTGAGCGAGCGCGCCGGCACGCCGGAGTGGTGCTCGGGGCCGTCGGCCGCCAGCTGCTCTCCGAACCTCTCGGCCCAGTCGGCCGCGGGCACGACGTGCCGGCGGATCGCCTTCGGCAGCGATCGCAGCAGTGCGGTGATCAGCTCGGCACGAAGGCCGGACACCTGCCAGTCGAAGCCGGTGTCGCGGATCTGCTGCAGCAGCGCGAGCGGCACCACCACGCTCACGCCGTCGTCGTCGGCGCCGGGTTCGAAGCGGTACGCGAGTCCCAGCACCTGGTCGTCCTGCTGCCAGCGGGTGGGGAACTCGCTCTGGTCGGACCTGCTGTCGTCGTCGACGAGGTCGCTCTCACGCATCACGAGCAGCTTCGGCGTGGTCTGCAGCGCGTCGCGCCACCACTTCTCGAACGATCGCACGTCGAACACCTCGCGCGGGATGCGCTCGTCGTAGAACGCGAACACCGACTCGTCGCCGGCGAGGATGTCGCGGCGACGCTCGCGCTCCTCGAGCTTCTCGAGCCGGCGGCGCAGCTCGGCGTTGGCCCGCCAGAACGCACTCACCCGCTTGTCCGAGCGGTGCGGGTCCCATTCGCCCTCGACGAGTGCGTGCCGCAGGAACAGCTCGCGGGCGCCGGCGCGGTCGATGCGCGCGAACTGCACCCGACGCTTCGGGATGATCTCGACGCCGAACAGCGTCACCTTCTCGTAGGCGACGGCGGCTCCCGCGTCCTTCGACCAGTGCGGTTCGGTGACCTGCCGCTTGGCGAGATCGCCGGCGAGGGCCTCTGCCCACGCCGGATCGATCGCGGCGACCGTGCGGGCGAAGGTGCGCGACGTCTCCACGATCTCGGCCGCCATCACCGCCTGCGGGGACTTCTTGCGCAGACCCGACCCGGGGAAGATCGAGAACCGGATGCCGCGGGCGCCCCGGTACTCCGCGATGCGCCGGCCCTTCTCGCCCTTCGCCTTGTTCGCGCTGCCGGCTGCCGTCCGCTCGTCGAGGATGCCGATCTGCGAGAGCAGGCCGGCCAGAATCGCCCGGTGGACGGCATCCGCGCCCTCGCCTGGTCGCTCGGCGCCTCGCTCGGGAGCCGTACGCGACCCCGTCTTGACGAGCGTGCGCAGCTGCCGATGCACATCGAACCACTCTCGCACGCGCACGTAGTTCAGGTGCTCGGTGCGGCACATCCGCCGGAAGGCGCTGGAGCCGAGGGCCTTCTGCTGCTCGCGCAGGTGGTTCCACAGGTTGAGCAGGGTGAGGAAGTCGCTGGTCGGATCGACGAACCGCGCGTGCATGCGGTCGGCCTCGTCGCGCACCGACTGCGCAGCGTCGGCACTGGGGCGCTCGCGCACGTCCTGGATCGACAGCCCGGCGACGATCGCCATGACATCCGCCAGCACGGCGCCCCCGTCCGCGGATGCGGCGACGAGCATGCGCGCGAAGCGCGGATCCATCGGCATCCGCGAGATCTCGCGCCCGATCCGGGTCAGCCGGGGCCGCTCGCCCCTGGCGGCATCGACCGCGCCGATCTCGGTGAGCAGATCCAGGGCCGCCTTCACCCCCCGGGAGTCGGGAGGAGTGAGGAAGGGGAATTCGGTGATGTCGCCGAAGCCGAGCGACAGCATCTGCAGCACCACCGACGCGAGCGAGGTCCGCAGGATCTCGGGTTCGGTGAACTCGGGGCGCCGGTCGAAGTCGTCCTCGCTGTAGAGACGGATCGCGATGCCGTCGCTGGTTCGTCCGGCGCGTCCGGAGCGCTGATTGGCGGATGCCTGCGACACGGCCTCGATGGGCAGGCGCTGCACCTTCGATCGCGAGCTGTAGCGCGAGATGCGCGCCGTGCCCGTGTCGATCACGTATTTGATGCCCGGCACGGTGAGGCTCGTCTCGGCGACGTTCGTGGCGAGCACCACACGCCGGCGGACGCCGGCGAGCGTCGACGGCTCGAACACCCGGTGCTGCTCCGCGGCCGACAGCCGGCCGTACAGCGGCAGAACCTCGACGGGGGCGGCCCCCGATCGGTACGCGCCTCGCACGGCATCCGCAGCATCGCGGATCTCCGCCTCGCCGGGAAGGAAGACGAGCACGTCTCCGGGAGCCTCGCGCTCGAGTTCGCGCAGGGCGGCGACGATGGCGGTGACCTCGTCGTCGGGCTCCGCGGCGCGATCAGAGCGGCGACCCCTCGCCGAGCAACCTGCGCGGTCGGGTCGCTCGGCGTTCGATCCCTCGGCCTGCTGCGCAGCCGCGCTCTCGTCGACGGGCGGCCGGTAGCGGATCTCGACGGGGTAGGTGCGTCCGGAGACCTCGACGATCGGCGCCGGGATGCTCTCGACGGCGGGGTCCGCGCTGGGGGCGGCGAAATGCGCCGCGAAGCTCTCGGGGTCGATGGTCGCCGAGGTGATGATCACCTTCAGGTCCGGACGCTCGGGCAGGATCCGGCGCAGGTAGCCGAGCAGGAAGTCCACGTTGAGGGAGCGCTCGTGCGCCTCGTCGATGATGATCGTGTCGTACCGGCGCAGCAGCCGGTCGCGGTGGATCTCGTTGAGCAGGATGCCGTCGGTCATCAGCGCGATGCGCGTGGCATCCGACACCTGATCGGTGAAGCGCACCTTATAGCCCACCAGGTCCCCGAGCTCGACGTTCAGCTCCTCCGCGACCCGCTCGGCGATCGTTCGGGCGGCGAGACGACGCGGCTGCGTGTGCGCGATGCGCTCTCGGCCGAGCTCGAGGCAGATCTTCGGCAGCTGGGTGGTCTTGCCCGACCCCGTGGCGCCGGCGACGATCACCACCTGGTTGTCGCGGATCGCCGCGGCGATCTCGTCACGCGCCGCGCTGACCGGCAGCTCGGGCGGATAGGAGATCACGGGCGAAGACATAGCCCTCCATCGTATCCCCGCGTGTGCGCGCCCGTCGCGCGCGTGCATAGACTCGGCGGGTGACGACGATCGAGGGCGACATCGCCCCGCCACGACCGGTCTCCGCGCTGCGCGCCTGGCTCACGGAGTTCGGGCGACCGCCGCGGCTGATGGGGCTCGACGTCGCCCGCGCGCTGGCCGTGCTCGGGATGATGGCGGCCCATCTGCTCACCACACCTGAGCTCTCACCGCTCGACCCGTCGACGTGGGGTGCGCTGGTGCACGGGCGGTCGGCGATCCTCTTCGCCGTGCTGGCTGGCATCTCGATCGCCCTGATGACCGGACGCACGCGGTTTCCTGACGTCTCCGAGCTGCCCGCGATCAGACTCGGCCTCGTCACCCGCGGTGCCGCCATCTTCGCGATCGGACTCGTGCTCGAGCTGCTCGGCACGCCCATCGCCGTGATCCTCACCTTCTACGGCGCGCTCTACATCGTCGCGGCCGGGTTCGTGCGGTGGCGGGTCACGCATCTGCTCGTCGCAGCGGGCGCGCTCGCGGTCGCCGGGCCACCCCTGCTCGCGTTGCTGCAGGCGCTGACCTTCCACGCGAACGGTCCGGGCGCGGGGCTCGTGCTGTTCGGCACGTATCCGCTGACCGTCTGGCTCTCGCTGCTGTTCGCGGGGATGGCGATCGGTCGCACACGGCTGGACCGCGTCGGCGATCGGCTGCGACTGCTCGTGGTCGGGGTGGTGCTCGCCGCCGTGGGATACGGCATCGGGGCTCTGGGTGTCGTCGGGGCGACGGGCGCCGATGCGGATTCGACGGTGAGCGGCACGGCGGCGAGCAGCGAGTCCGTCAGCGAGTCCGTCAGCGAGAGCGTCACCGGGTCGGAGGCGCTCCTCGGTGTCGACCCCGAGGAGATCGACTTCACGGGTGCGGTCTGCGACGACTACGGCGACGCCTACATCAGCTGCTATCCGATCGAGGACGGCACGGCGGAGACGGAGCCCGAGCTCGAGACGTCCGGGTGGGGGTCGTACCTCGTCGAGCTCGCCGAACAGGATCCGCTGGGCAGCGCGCTGCACGCCCTGGTCGCTGTCGAACCCCACTCCGGCGGAACGGCCGAGATCATCGGATCGGGAGGATTCGCCGTGGCGGTGATCGCGCTGTGCCTGCTGGCCAGCGGGCCGCTGCGCTGGCTGCTGCTGCCGTTCGCGGCACTGGGATCCATGCCGCTCTCGGCGTACAGCGCGCATGTGCTGTCGTACGCGCTGATCGCCGGCCCCGGCGTCTTCCTCGACTCGTTAGACGTCTGGGCGTGGTCCGCGGCCGTGCTGCTCGTCGCGGCGTCCCTGTGGTCGATCGTGCGCGGGCGCGGGCCGCTCGAGACACTGCTCGCGCGGTTCACGGCGGTCGTTTCACGCCCGCCGCGCTGAGCGGCCCTACGCTGGAGGGATGACGATCCCCACTCTGGAACTGAACGACGGAAACACGATTCCCCAGCTCGGCTACGGCGTCTTCCTCGTGCCCGCCGACGACGCCGAGCGGGCGGTCTCCGAGGCGCTCGAGGCCGGCTACCGGCACATCGACACGGCGGCGATCTACAAGAACGAAGAGGGCGTCGGCGCGGCCATCGCCAAGAGCGGCATCCCGCGGGACGAGCTCTTCATCACGACCAAGCTCTGGAACGACCGTCACGACGGCGACGAGCCCGACCGGGCCATCGACGAGAGCCTCGAGAAGCTGGGTCTCGACGCCGTCGACCTGTACCTCGTGCACTGGCCGACACCCGCGAACGACAACTACGTGCACGCGTGGGAGAAGATGATCGGCATCCGCGAGCGCGGCCTCGCCCGCTCGATCGGCGTCTCGAACCACCTCGTGCCGCACCTCGAGCGCCTCGTCGCCGAGACCGGCGTGACTCCGGCGGTCAACCAGATCGAGCTGCACCCGGCATACCAGCAGCGTGAGATCACCGACTGGGCCGCCGATCACGGCGTGCGCATCGAGTCGTGGGGCCCGCTGGGACAGGGCAAGTACGACCTGTTCGGCACCCCCGCCGTCGCGGACGCCGCGTCGTCGACCGGACGCACGCCCGCGCAGGTGGTGCTGCGCTGGCACCTGCAGAAGGGCTTCATCGTGTTCCCGAAGTCGGTGCGACCCGAGCGCATGCGCGAGAACCTCGACGTGTTCGGCTTCGACCTCGACGACGCCCAGATGGCCGCAATCGACGGACTCGACCCGCTCGACGGCTCGGGCCGCGTCGGCACGCACCCGAACGACCTGAACTGACACACCTCTGAGACCCCCTGCCGTCCGCTCGCGGCCCGCGGCAGGGGGTCTCGGCGTACCGTGGGGGCATGACCAACCGGCTCGCCGACACGCTCAGTCCCTACCTGCGGGCGCACGCCGACAACCCCGTCGACTGGCATCCGTGGGGCGAGGAGGCGTTCGCCGAGGCGCACCGCCGCGACGTGCCGCTGCTGATCTCCATCGGCTACTCGACCTGCCACTGGTGTCACGTGATGGCGCGCGAATCGTTCGCCGATGAGGTGACCGCCGCGCAGATCAACGAGCACTTCGTGGCGGTGAAGATCGACCGTGAGGAGCATCCCGACGTCGACACGGCCTTCATGGCGGCGGCCTCGGCGTTCACCAGGAGCCTCGGCTGGCCGCTCACCGTGTTCACCACGCCCGCCGGTCGCACCTTCTACGCCGGCACGTACTTCCCGCCCGAGGCGCGCGGGGGCATGCCGTCGTTCCGCGACGTGCTGAGCGCGGTCAGTGAGGCGTGGACCGACCGTCGAGCCGAGGTGGTCCAGTCGGCGGATGCCGTCGCCGACGCGCTGCATCAGGCGGCGACGGCGGGGGCGGGCGGACTGCCCGACGCGGCAGCGATCGCCACGGCGTCGGCCGCGATCCTGCAGCGCGAGGATCACCGGCACGGCGGGTTCGGTGGGGCGCCGAAGTTCCCGATGGCGACGACGCTGCGATTCCTGCAGCATCCGCTCGCCGGTGGGGCGGATGCCGCCCGCCGTGCGCTCGACGCGATGGCGGCGTCGGAGCTGCGCGACCACGTCGACGGCGGCTTCTTCCGCTACGCGACCCGCGGCGACTGGACGGTGCCGCACTACGAGCGGATGCTGATCGACAA
>NZ_MJIR01000076.1:0-29638 GCF_001878835.1 Microbacterium sp. AR7-10
GCCGACGTGCTGCTGCTGCCGGGCGCGGAGGATCGAGACATCTGGCACTACTTCGCCACCGCGTCGATGCCCGATCGTGAGCGCGCCGAGCGCGTGATCGCGGCGCTGGGCGACCAGCCGCTGTCGACCCCGGCGCTCGAGGCGATCGTCGACATCCGGCGCACGCCGCTCGAGCTGCTGCTGAAGGTGCTCGACGTCGACGGTGCGGTGCGGCGGGTGCAGGGCGGCTGGGTCGCGACCGGTCAGCCGTGGATGTACGACGCCGAGCGGTACGAGCGCATCGCCGCCGAGCGCCGCGCCGAGCAGCAGCACATGCTCGACTACCAGCAGACCGACGGCTGCCGCATGGAGTTCCTGCAGCGCTCGCTCGACGATGACACAGCCGCGCCCTGCGGTCGCTGCGACAACTGCGCCGGGCCGTGGTTCCCGACCGAGATCGGCTCGGATGCGGGAGCTGCGGCATCCGGCGCGCTCGACCGCGTCGGCGTGCCGATCGAAGCGCGCCGGCAGTGGCCCACCGGCGGCGATCGGGTGGGCGTGCCGGTGAAGGGACGCATTCCCGTCGACGAGCAGGCGGGGGAGGGCCGCGCGCTGGCCCGGCTCACCGACCTGGGCTGGGGAGGCACGCTGCGGCAGCTGTTCGCCGCCGGAGCTGCGGATGCCGAGGTCACCCCGCAGATTCTCGAGGCGTGCGTGCGGGTGCTGGCCGGGTGGGGCTGGGAACGGCGCCCGGTGGCTGTCGTCGCGATGCCGTCGCGCTCGAAGCCGCTGCTCGTCGACTCGCTGGCCCGGGGGATCGCGGGCATCGGCCGGCTGCCGTACATCGGGGCGCTCGACGTCGCGAACGGTGGGCCGAGCGGTGAACCGGGCGGCAACAGCGTGTTCCGTCTCGCCGGGCTCTGGGAGCGCTTCAGCGCCGACGGGCTCGCCGTGCCGGACGGGCCTGTGCTGCTCGTCGACGACCAGGCCGACAGCCGCTGGACGCTCACGGTCGCGGCCCGCGAGCTGCGCCAGGCCGGGGCGAGCGAGGTGCTGCCCTTCGTGCTCGCGCTGCGCGGCTGAGCCCGCGGTGGTCCGCTGTCATGGACGAGCCGCGCGACGTCTTTCCGGGCGACCGGCGCTTTCGGGTGCGACGGGCCGCATGAGACAGCCCGCTCGGCGCGACGTCTCGTGTGCGAAAGCTCGTCTCAGGGAGTCTCCTCAGCTTCCGGAAAACTTTCTCGGAAAGTTTTTCTGATCTGGGGAAAACGACGGGGTGAATGTCGGTGGCCCTCGTCAGAATGGAGGTATGAACAGCCCCGCCGATGCACTCGCTCAGGTTGCTGCCGACCTGCGCGATCTGCTGTCGGGCGACGCGCTTGCGGGGCTGTCGGATGCGGAGCGCGCGGAAGCGCTCGCGGGCCTCGGGGAGATATCGCGGCTGGCTGATGCGGGCATCGTCGAGACGGTGGCTACTGCCGACACCGAATTCGGTCATCGATTCGGATGCCGGGGCATGAACGAGATGCTCCGTCGGGCGGTGCTGGTCGACGCGCCCTCCGCAGCGCGGATCATCCGGGCGGCGGAGGCGGTGCAGCGTGAGACGAATCTGGTGTCGGGGGAGCGGATGCCGGCCCGCTGGCCCGCTATGCGCGAGGCGCTGCTCGACGGTGCCGTCGGCGTCGCCGGTCTGCTGGCGTCTGTCGCGCCGCTGGAGAGCGGGCGGGATCGAATCACTGTCGAGCAGCGGATGTGGGCCGACGCCAACCTCGCGGCGTTCGCCCGCGGTGACGACCTCCCCGGCGACCACGACGATGCCGATCACGATGATCGCGGGCAGGCGCCGCGAGCATCGGCAGACGACCTGAAGCAGTTCGCGTCCGCCCTCGCCATCGCCCTCGACCCGGACGGCGCTGAGCCGTCAGACCAGCGCGCGCAGGCGCGCCGAGGGTTCACGATCGGCCGGGTGCGCGACGGTCTCCACCCCGTGCGGGGAGGCCTCACCCCTGAGCTGGCTGCGCAGTTCCAGCTCATCGACGACGCCTACAACAACCCGAAGGTCGGCGGTGCTCCCGACACCGGCGTCCGCTTCACCTTCGACGACGACCCCTCCAGCGACGACGAGTTCAACACCGACCCCCGCAACGTGATCGATCCGCGCACCCCTGCGCAGAAGCGACACGATGCGCTCGCCGCCGCTCTCGGCATCGCCGCCCGACACAGCGAGATGCCTTCGCTCGGCGGTGCAGCCCCGACTCTGGTCGTGCACGTCGACGCCGCAGATCTGGCGGCAGGCGCCGGCTGGGCAACCCTGCCCGGATCCGAGACCGCCGTTCCGCTGCACGTCGCGACCCACACCGCCTGCACCGGAGCCGTGCAGCGCGTGCTGTTCGACGAAGGCCGCATCGTGGGGATCACGACCACCGACCGCGTGTTCACCGTTCACCAGCGCCGGGCGATCGTCGCCAGAGATCAGGAATGCCTGATTCCCGGATGCCATGTCCCGGCGACCTGGTGCGAGATCCACCACGTGGTCGAGCACGCCCGGGGTGGCCCGACGCACACCGACAACGGCGTGCCGCTCTGCTGGTGGCATCACCGATCGCTCGGCCAGTCGGGCTGGGAGATCCGCATGAACGGCGGTCTCCCGCAGATCCGCGGACCGGCCTGGTGGGACGCCCAGCAGAAGTGGCGCACGCCGAGACTGTCCACCCTTCATGCGCGTCGCCGCCGGAAGCAGCGGCAGCGGCAACGTGACGCGGTGATGCGGGAGTAGCAGCGCGAGCCCTCGAGCAGTGCTGCGACTCAGTCGGCTTGGCTGCATTCGCTCGTGGAGTTCAGCGTGATTCGTGCCTGACCGTCGGAGCCGCGACGGCGTGCTGCGGATATGAGCCGACGTCAGTCCCGGTCGGAAGCGCTGCTGGCGGCGGTCGACTTCTCGACCGCCGCCAGGATGAACGACTCTTTGCCCGCGTTGTAGTCCGCCCGCTCTGTCACGGTGGCGGCTGCCCTTCCACCGTCCACCACGCGACAGCCACAAGACAGAGACCGTCGTCGGCGTCGCGGTAGAACACGTCGCCCGGGTATTCGACGCCCGGGGCCACGCGGTCTTCGGGCAGCGACAGGTTGATGCTCCACTGCGGATCGAGAGCTGCGAACTGTTCCCAGTACTCGGAGGCGAACCTTTCGGGTTCCTCAGCGGAGAGTCCTTCCCAGTCCGCGGGATCTCGGAGTTCGGGATCTGCTTCGTCGCACACGAAGCCCTTGGCGTCGCCCTCTGCGGCTGCTTCTATCAGCTGCTCTGTGGTCGAGATCGTGGCCGCCCCATCCTGTCCCCAGATGAGGCTGTCCATTCCCGCACACCCTGAGAGCGCGATCACCGAGGCAGTCCCAAGTGCGGCCGAAACAGTTCTCGTCGTTCGTCCCATGGGCTCAGGGTACCGATCCGATATGCGGCGGCTGTCTTCGAAGCGCCCGCTCGTTCATCGCTCGGCGATCACGGCGCTGCAGCGATCGGCTTGAATCCGTTCACTTCGTAGGCCAATGTCAGACCGCCGAATCCGTGACGACCGGCGTCTGTATGCGTCAGAGCCGACGCTCGTGTCGTCGTGGCTTCAGCCGGTCCGGGGCATCGGTCGCGGACGGGAACTCGCACGTGAACCAGCCCTCGTAGCCGAAGAGGAAGCCGAAGATTCGGTTTCGCACCTCGAGCGAGATGTGGAAGGCGCCCTTCGCCTCGTCATAACGCTCGCGCAGTTCGGCACGACCCGAGAACAGCATCGGGAACCGGAACGCGATGGGCCCCTCGTAGAAGCGCTGCTCATCCGATCGCAGAACGAGGCCACCGTTTTCGTCGACTCCGAGGTGCAGATCGACGGCGAGGTGCTGATGCGTGCCGAGGTAGTCCACGATCGTCCGACTGGAGGGGTCGAGAACCATCGTCGCGTCGAACCGCGCCGGCCGTCGTCGCGCGCGATACTCGCGAACGAACGTCACCGTCTCTCGACCGTACGGGTCGAGGTACGGGTAGTTCTCGATGACGAATGGCACGTTCGTGCCGGTGTCTGCGACGAGGATATGGCGCACTCGACCGATCAGCAGAAACGGAACCGTCCACCATGGGCCTCTACGGATGCGGCTCATGGTCCCGCGTCCGACGCATCCGTAGCCGTTCGCCACCGAGATGCCGAACCGTCGCTGCATCATGGGATGCAGACGTGCAAAGGCTTCGTCTCCGAGCGCTGCCCGGAACATCGGAGTGCCGCTCACGAGACGCTCACCCTCTGCAGCGTCTGCGGAGCATCAGCCATCGCGCCGTCACGTGGTGGGACGGTGCGACACCGCGCGGCGCGGGGTCTGCCCGAACGCCAGAACCACACGACCGACAGCAGGGGCCACCGATCCGGTTCTTCGCCGCGCTCGGCCCAGATGCGCAGCCGGTCGAAGCTCCATGCGGTCATCCATAGGATCACCGGCCGCATGGCCAGATCGGCGAATCTGCCCCAACCCGGCTGATAGTCGTATCCGGTGATGAATCGCACGCCCTCCGGCGTCGGCACGTAGCGCCAGTACCCGCGGCCGCTGCGCAACGGCGACAGGCGGTCGTCGGTCGAGAACGCCAACGCGGACGTGCGGATGCCATGGTCGCGGGTCTTCTCTCCGAGTGAGATGCCCTCGCCCCGGATCACGTGCAGCGGCAAGGCCCGTTCGTACCGGAACCGCGACCGGCCCGCCGAATCAGAGCCGGTCGGCTCGATCCTGCTGAAGCGCAGGTCCCACCGCGGATGGAGGTCTGGATCCTGCGTCAGCGCCCAGATCGTCTCCACACCGGCTCGGATGAGCACCTCGACATACAACGCCTGCGACCGACGCATGCTCGACCCCCGACTGCTGTTCGCCGACACTCTGACACCCGACGCTACACGGGACGTCAGTCGCGGTCGGGCCGGATGCCGCGGAACTCCATGTGTTTGCACCTTCGGGCGAGTTCACGGCGCTCTACGACGACATCATCGAGCTCCTTGAAACAAAATATGGGCAAAGCACATGGGGGTCACTCGCAGGACGACGTGACCGAGGACGCCGAGTACCGCGACACACTCGATCGGTTGCGCCAAGAGGCAGAGATCGCGAGGCGCTTTTTTGAGACCTCCGCCGCCTGGGCGGGCGTGGTTCGCGTCTCTTGAGCGGCCGCCGCAAACGATCGTTTTCGGCTATCTCGCTCCCGAAGCCGGGATTCGGTTTCCAGAAACGTGCGCCGCAACGAGCTTTCGGCAGGCGTATTCGGCGAGAGCCGGGGGGATTCGACCCTCGGCGTTAGCGGCCTGTCGCCTCATCGAGGCCGTCGGTCAGGTCGCTGAGCTGGGTGAGCTCGAGTAGTGGTTTCGCGGTGCCTGGACGCATGCGAGTACTCGAATGCCGTGGTCATCATCCCGGTCGCCAGTGACGCGGACGAGCCCGTATGGATTGGCGGTGCCAACGACGACGAGACGACGGCGGATATCGTCACGTGGTTCAGTGACGACACGAACCCTGTACGTCGGCCGGCGCTCGTCGACATCCGGCAGTTCTCGCCGACCCGACTAAACCGGCACGAGCTGGAAGAAGAGGTCGAGTGGGGGCGGGGACGCGTCGCATGCAGGCCGACACAGCCGGCGCGAGTACATGCGCACGAGGAATCGAACTGCTTGCGCTTCACCGGTCCGGGCACTTTCGAATCTGCCGCGACTCAGCGAACGAGGCGGGCGATCGCCTGAGACGCTTCCCGGACCTTCTCTTCGGCGATGTCGCTGCCGGCGCGAGCTGCATCTGCCACACAGTGGCGCAGGTGGTCTTCGAGGAGCCCGACGGCAACGCTCTGCAGGGCGCTGGTCAGTGCGGAGATCTGAGTGAGGATGTCAATGCAGTACTTCTCGTCCTCGACCATGCGGTGGATGCCGCGTGATTGTCCTTCGAAGCGCTTGAGGCGAGCAAGGTAGCGGGCTTTGTCCGTGATGTACCCGTGCTCTGTGTGGTTGCAGGACGTTGTAGGGACGGTGGTATCAGCCATCTGGATCTCCGGCGGTTGTGGTCAGCGGTTCAGGATGACGCGGGTCGTGGTGTCGGGGCGGAGGTCGAGTCGGCGCAGCAGTTGTGCGTTGAGGGCGACGACGATGGTGGATAGTGACATGAGGATCGCTCCGACCGACATCGGGAGCACGAATCCGATGGGGGCGAGGACGCCGGCGGCGAGAGGGACGGAGATGATGTTGTATCCGGCAGCCCACCAGAGATTCTGCTTCATCTTCCGGTACGAAGCCCGTGACAGTTCGATCACCGAGAGTACCGAGCGGGGGTCGTCGCTTGCGAGGATGACACCAGCAGAGGCGATCGCGACATCTGTGCCCGCACCGATCGCCAGCCCAACGTCGGCCTGCGCGAGGGCAGGGGCGTCGTTGACGCCGTCGCCGACCATTGCGACCTTACGGCCCTCGTTCTGGAGTTGTTGGACCTTGGCGGCCTTGTCCTCCGGGCGTACTCCGGCGAAGACGCGGTCGATGCCGAGGTCTTGGGCGACGGCCTGCGCCACGGCTTCCGCGTCGCCGGTAATCATCACCACTTGCACGTCGAGTGCGTGGAGGGCGTCGACGGCTTCCCGGGATTCCGAGCGCACCTCGTCGGCGAGTTTCAACGCGCCGACGACGCGGCCGTCCTGGATGACGTGCAGGATGATCGCGCCATCCGTCCGCCACTGATCGGCGACCGGGAGCTCGTCGGCGTTCTCCTCGGTGAGCAGGTGCGGTCCACCGACTCGGATGATCTTCCCGTCGACGGTCGCTGTGACGCCCACAGCGGGCGAGGAAGTGAAGTCGCCGTTGCGCGGGATGGTGAGCTGCTTGTCGGCGGCTGCGCGCACGATGGCCTTCGCGAGCGGGTGCTCACTATCAGTTTCTGCGGCGGCGGCCAGTGCGAGGATCTGGTCGGGGTCGGTGCCGTCGACGACGGAAATCTCGGAGACGACGGGCTCGCCCTTGGTGAGGGTGCCGGTCTTGTCGAACAGGACCGTGTCGATGGTGCGCATGCTTTCGAGCGCGAGCCGGTCTTTGACGAGAACGCCGCCCCGGGCGGCGCGTTCGGTGGCGATTGAGACGACCAGCGGGATGGCCAGGCCCAGCGCGTGCGGGCAGGCGATGACGAGGACGGTGATGGTGCGGATGACAGCCGCGTCAGGCAAGCCGACCAACGTCCAGACGATCGCGGTGATCGCCGCAGCACCCAGGGCGAACCAGAACAGCCATCCGGCGGCGGTGTCCGCGAGCCGCTGTGCGCGGGACGAGGAGCTTTGCGCTTGGGTGACGAGACGTTGGATGCCGGCGAGGGTCGTGTCGTCGCCGGTCGCGGTGATCTCGACGCGAAGCCCGGAATCGGTGGCAACGGTGCCGGCTGTGACGTGGTCGCCGCTGCCGCGTTCCACGGTGCGGGACTCGCCCGTGACCATGGACTCGTCCATCGAGGCCCGTCCGTCGACGATGCGCCCGTCGGCGGGGACGCTGCCACCCGGCCGTACGATGACGACGTCGCCGACGACGAGATCGGTCGGTGAGACCGTGACGACCTGGTCATTCTCGACGCGCTCTGCCTCATCGGGGAGAAGAGCGGCGAGTGAGTCCAGGGCGGAAGTCGTCTGGGCGAGGGAGCGCATCTCGATCCAGTGCCCGAGAAGCATGATGACGATGAGGAGGGCGAGCTCCCACCAGAAGTCGAGTTCGTGATGGAGCACGCCGAGCGTCGCGCCCCAGGAGGCGGCGAACGCGACGGTGATCGCGAGGCCAATGAGCAGCATCATGCCGGGCTTGCGAGCGCGGAGCTCGCTGACTGCACCGACGAGGAACGGCTTTCCACCCCACGCGTACATGACAGTGCCCAGCACCGGGGATACCCAGGACAGACCCGGAATATCGGGGAGGGTGTAGCCGAGGATCATCGAGAACATGCCCGACAACGCGACCGTGGGGACGGCGAGGACGAGCATGATCCAGAACAGGCGACGGAACTGCCCGACGTGGTCGCCATGGCCTGCATGACCGCCGTGTCCAGCGTGGGTGTTGTGACCGGAGGGCGCGTTGTCGCTTCCGTGGTCTCTGTGACTGTGCGCGGCCGCGTCTGACTGCGGTGCATGCGCCATTGCTTGATGTCCCGCGTGCGCATCGTGGTCAGTTTCGGTCGTCACTGCGGGGGTCGACGCCGCGTGGTCGTGGTGGGCGTGGGTGTGCTCCGCGCCGTCGTTACGCGAGTGGCTCATGGGCCTATCCTCCTCGGAATTGAGAACCGTGGGGCTGACTTGTCTGGCGTGCCCCGCACCGTGAAACGGTGTCAGGCAGCAGCGGTGGCGTACTTAGCCGGGTCGGCGTCGAACGCGGGCCCGCATCCAGCGCAGCAGAAGTAGTACCGGGTGCCGTCGTAATCGCGGTACAGGCCAGCAGCTTCTGCATCCGCCTTGATGACGGTGCTGCCTACCATCACAGGACATTCGGCGAGATCTTCCGCGGGCGGGGTGAGGAGATCCTTGCGTCCTTCGGCGTCGACGGAACCGTGGCTGTTGCGGCTGCAGCAGGATCCAGTGGAGTCTGACATGTTTTGTTCCTCTTTCTCTCAAACACCGGAGTGCGGCGTCGGTATGCCTAACGATATACCCCCTGGGGGTATTCCGCACTAGGATATACATGGCGGCGCTGAAGGATCAGGGCGGGCGGCCGCATAGATCGTGGTGTTAGCATCCTGCACGGAATGGAGGAGGCCGAGTATGCACGTCGCAGTTCGTGGCGCACGTCCGCAGTTGTCGTTGCGCGCGTTGTTGATGCTCGGCGGGGCCACGCTGATGGTTATCGTCGGCTTGCTGGCGATGCATACCTTCACCTCCGAACCTGCGGGACACGGATCCGTCGGACTCACCCACTCCGCAGCTGGGGAGGAGCACGCCACAGTAGCGGCGTCAACCGTCGCGAGCGAGTCCGCCGCGTGTGAGGGTGCGTGTCATGTGAGCACCGGACATGGGCAGGGTCACAACGAGATGCTGATTGCGTGCGTGCTGGCGTTGCTTGCCGGTCTGCTTCTCCTCCTCCCTCCGATATTGATTCAGCGTCACCGGCTGCCCCCTCACCGTGCTGTAAGCCTGGTGAGGTGGGAAGCGATCGGGATCCTTCCCCGGGCACCCTCGCTGACGTTCCTTTCGATAAGTCGCACCTGAGTAGTCGCCGCCGACCCTGATGGGTCGGATTCCTGGCGCCGTCTGGCGCCATCAGTTGCGAACCCTCACACGACGTATCGAAGGAACAACCATGAATAAGAAGATTCCCGTTGCTGTCAGTACGGGTGTACTGACCCTTGCACTGGTTCTCACCGGCTGCGCTGACAACAGCACGGCACCGTCCAGCGAATCCACCTCCCCGTCTCAGTCGTCGTCGACTTCGGCAGCGAACGAGGCTGACGAGATGTTCGTCACGATGATGATCCCTCATCACGAGCAGGCGGTCGAGATGGCCGACATGCTGCTCGCTAAAGACGGTGCCGACGCACGCGTGGTGGAACTTGCCGAGGAGATCAAGGCGGCGCAGGGCCCCGAGATCGACAAGATGCTCGGATGGCTCGAAGACTGGGGTGTGGAGTATGACCCCGACTCCATGGGAGGCATGGATCACGGTTCGATGGGCGGTGACGACAGCATGATGTCCGAAGAGGACATGACCATGTTGGAGAGCGCGGATGCTGTCGAGGCGAACAGCCTGTTCCTGGAGCAGATGATCGTGCACCACGAAGGTGCCGTCGACATGGCGCAGACGGCGCTTGATGATGCGCAGAACCCGGACGTCCTCGAGCTCGCGCAACAGGTGATCGACGACCAGACGGCGGAGATCGCCACGATGCAGGAACTCCTCGGCCAGCTGTAGGAATCCTCCGGGCGGGCCGGTATCCGATCGTCCCGCCCGGACCTGTCATCCGTGCTGCCCCATTGCGGCAGCAGTCAGACGTCGGCGTGCTCTTGTTGCGCGTCGTGAAGCCAGGCCCGCTTGAGGCCACTAACGGAAACCATCATGAAACGCTCACTCCTTCTCGCAACCGTCACTGTGACCGTCCTGGCGGCTGTCGCCACCGGATGCACCGCGACACCGCTCGGCAACCCGGACTCAGCTCCCCGCATCGACCACATCCACGGCATCGCCCAAGATCCCCGGGGCGATGATCTGCTGGTGGCCACGCACAACGGAATCTTCACTCTCACACCAGATGGGGATATCTCCGGCCCGATCGGCGGTCACGCCTTCGACGCCATGGGATTCACGGTCTCGGGAGACGCGCTGTTCGCCTCCGGGCATCCCGGCGAAAAGACCCCGGCCGAACTCGGATCGCCCAACCTCGGCATCATCCGCAGCGACGACTACGGGAACACTTGGTCGCCTATTGCTCTCAACGGAACCACCGACTTCCACATCCTCACCGCGGCCCCGGACGGCACCCTCTACGGCGTCCCCTCTAGCCAAGTGAACCTGCTCACCAGCACAGACGAGGGAAACAACTGGACGGAGCGTGCGTCCCTCGGCGCCGCTGATCTCGCGGTCACCGAATCCGGTTTGTACGCTGCAGCCGAAGAAGGCGTTCTCTTCAGCAGCGACGGCGGTAACACATTCACTCCAGTCGACGGAACACCTGTGCTCTACGCGCTGGATGCTCGCACCGATGGCACTCTTCTCGGCGCAGGCACCGATGGCGTCCTGTGGACAGAGGATGAAAATGGAACCTGGCATCAGCTCGAATCGCTCCAAGGCGCCGTTCAAGCCCTCACTGTCATCGACGACCGCGTCATCCTCGTCGATGACCGGGGCATCGTTGAAGTCTCACCGGACAGCACCACTGTGCTGAGTCCCGCCCAATAACGCGGCCCGTGCCCAAGGATTCCTCGTGAAAGCGCCCAAGAACCCCTTTCGGAACCTCGTGTTGTTCGTCATCGTGGCGACGGTCGCCGTTGCTCTCCTCGCCGCTGCTAGTTTTCTCGCGATTGGAGCGATCTTCTGATGACCCCCACCGGCTCCAGATCACCCTTCGACTCGATGCACCATCTGACGGCCGTGCACTCGTCCTCACCCGGCGCGCCTTCGCCTCGCAGTCCCGCGGAGCGGACGCATCGAAGGCTCGTGCGTCTTGGATATATGCTCTTGATCTGCGGTCCAGCCCTCGCTGTCGGCGGCGCTCGAAAACTGGACAGTTGCGGCGCTTGAAAAGTGAACACTCGACGATTGGAGTGTGATCACTTTGGAGGACTGGGCACTGATTCGCCGGCTTGCCGGGGAGGGTGTGGCGAAGGCGCAGATCGCGACGAGGTTGGGGATCTCGCGGACGACGGTGTATGCCGCGTTGGCGTCGGATTCCCCGCCGAAGTATGAGCGGACGGCGGCGGTGACGTCGTTCACGCCGTTCGAAGCGCGGGTGAAGGAACTGCTGCGGGAGACGCCCGAGATGCCGGCGACGGTGCTGGCCGAGCGGGTGGGCTGGACGGGCTCGATCCGCTGGTTCCGGGACAACGTGAAACGGTTGCGGCCCGAGCAGCGGCGCATCGATCCCGCGGACCGGTTGATCTGGGAACCGGGCGATGCGGCGCAGTGTGATCTCTGGTTCCCGCCGAGGAAGATCCCGCTCGAGGACGGGACAGTGAAGCTGTTGCCGGTGCTGGTGATCACGCCCGCGCACTCCAGGTTCACCGTCGGGCGGATGATCCCGACCCGCAAGACGGAGGATCTGCTGCTGGGGTCCTGGGAGCTGTTGCAGCAGATCGGCGCAGTCCCGCGGAGGTTCATCTGGGACAACGAGCCCGGGATCGGGCGCGGACCACGGCGGGCGGAAGGTGTTGCGTCGTTCATGGGAACGTTGGCGGCGAAGCTGGTGCTGTTGCCTCCCCGGGATCCGGAGTCCAAGGGGATCGTCGAGCGGCGCAATGGCTGGTTCGAGACCTCGTTCATGCCGGGCCGCTCGTTCGCCTCTCCGGGAGACTTCAACGAGCAGTTCACCGACTGGTTGCAGATCGCCAACGCGCGCACGGTCCGCACCTTGAAGGCGTCGCCGGAGCAGCGCATCAACGCGGACCGGGCTGCGATGCTGCCGCTGCCGCCGGTCCCGTTGCACCTGGGCTGGCGGAACAGGGTCCGGTTGGGGCGGGACTACTACGTCCGCGTCGACACGAACGACTACTCCGTCGACCCCCGCGCGGTGGGCCGGCTGGTCGATGTCGCAGCTGATCTGGACCGGGTCAGGGTCAGGGCCGATGGCCGCCTGGTCGCCGAGCACACGCGGGTTTGGGCGCGCGGGATGACGATCACCGACCCGGCTCACTTAGAGACCGCGAAGGTGCTGCGAGAGCAGTTCCGCGCCCCGCGCTCGGTCGCCGCGGGTGATGATCTCGTCCGTGATCTTGCCGACTATGACCGAGCCTTCGGCATCGGAGGCGGGTTCTGATGGCGACCACCCAGACCGAGACGGTCAAGCAGCTCACCTATCTTGCCGGCTCACTGAAGGCGCCGCGCATCCTCGAAGCCGCAGGCCGGCTCGCGGAGCAGGCGAGGGCCGCGGGCTGGTCTTTTGAGGATTACCTCGCCGCGGTGCTCGAACGCGAAGTGAGCGCCCGCAACGCTTCCGGCGCCCGCCTGCGGATCCGCGCGGCCGGGTTTCCCGCGGTCAAGACCATCGAGGACTTCGACTGGGACCAGCAGTCCGCCGTCCGACAGCAGGTCGCGAGCCTGGCCTCAGGGGCGTTCCTCCTCGAGGCCCGCAACGTGGTTCTTCTCGGGCCTCCCGGCACCGGGAAGACGCATTTGGCCACCGCGTTGGGCGTCATCGCCGCCCATCAAGGCCAGCGGGTTCTGTTCGCCACCGCCACCGAATGGGTCACCCGCCTGTCCGACGCCCACCGGCAAGGCCGCCTGCCGCAGGAACTGGCCCGGCTGCGCCGTTACGGGCTGATCATCGTCGACGAGGTCGGCTACCTCCCGTTCGAGCAGGACTCCGCGAACCTGTTCTTCCAGCTCGTGTCATCCCGCTACGAGCACGCCTCGCTCGTGCTCACCTCGAACCTGCCGTTCTCCGGCTGGGGCACAGTGTTCGGCGACCAAGTCGTCGCCGCCGCGATGATCGACCGCATCGTTCACCACGCCGAGGTAATCACCCTCAAAGGCGCCAGCTACCGGCTCCGAGGCCGCGGCATCGACAGCCTCCCCAGCACCCGCACCGACATCACCGACCCAGCTGACTAAACTGCCAGCAACCGTTCACAATTCGAACGCCGAAACCGTTCAGTTTTCGAGCGCCGCCGACACTCGCGCTCGCGCATCTGATCAATGATGCCCAATCGACCGACGTCGCTTGGTGGACGTACACGATCGCCAGCTTTGACATCGCCGTAATCATGGTCATTGCCGCCCTGGCTCTGATCCTTCGAACTCCACCCAGTCACGCTGCAGAAACGGAATAATCGTCACCGCACAGCAATCGCTGCGACGATGATCTGCCGCTGAACTACCATGCCCTCCCGGGGTGTTCAACGGGGTCCTCGGGAGCGAGGTGCGGTCGTAGTTTGAAGACTCCACAATGACGAGAGGAGCCACTATGACTGTCGCGGCGGAAATGCTCCGCACCTACCCGAAGGACCTTGGTCAGGCTGACCGGAAGGTGCTGGTGGAGTGTATCGAGGCGTGCGTTGAGTGCGCGCAATCATGCACCGCATGCGCCGACGCGTGCCTGAGCGAGGAAATGGTTGCCGAGCTGACGAAGTGCATCCGCACGAACCTGGACTGCGCCGACCTCTGCGAAACCACCGGACGCATCCTGTCCAGGCACACCGGGTACGACGCCAACCTCACCCGCGCAACCCTCGAAGCGTGCCGCACGGCATGCGCGAGCTGCGCCGACGAGTGCGAGAAGCACACGATGCACGAACACTGCACGGTGTGTGCTGCGGCCTGCCGGCGATGCGAAGACGCCTGCGCCGCGCTCCTCGCAATGCTCTGAATAGCCACCTCGACGGCGTCGTGCAGTTCTTCGCTACCCGCATCAATCCAGTGATGCGCGTTGACCGAGCCGAAGCAGACTAGCGAGCGCTCTTGCGCCACACGTCGTCATCAATCGCGCTACCGCGCAACGAGCTGAGACGAACAGGTGAGGCATATGTCGAAGGACACGCACGAAACAAATGGACGACAAGCGGGGACGAAAAAGCACGGATCGCTGACGATGTACTTGCGATTCGCGGCGATGATTCTCACCGGCATGGTCGTGATGTATTGGACGATGTTCGCTGGAGTGTGGGAATGGGGGCACATACGCTTCAGCGAAAGCCGCGTCTTCATGGCGCTCACTATGGGCGGCGCCATGGGGCTGGTCATGCTGGCCTGGATGCTCAACATGTACAAGCACAGGAAAGCGAACATTGCGGTCATCATCGTCAGCGTTCTCCTCCTCGGAGGAGGCATCGCCCTCGACCGCAGCCAGATCACCGTCGACGACACCGCGTACATGCGCGCAATGATTCCGCATCACTCGCTCGCGATCACCCGATCCGAGCGAGCACAGCTGCAGGATGTCCGCGTCTGCGAACTTGCGGTTGAAATCAGCGAAGCGCAGCGCCGGGAGATCCTCGAAATGGACTGGCTCATCGCCGACATCGAAAGCAACGGCCTCGCGCTGACGGCCGAGGACGCGCAAGACCGACCCGTTCCAGACTTCGAACGGGCAGCCGACCGCCAGTGCTCGGACGACGGATGACGATTGGTAGCGATAATCGGCCGATCATGGCTTGTGCTCCGAGAGCCTGCCGGAAACGATCGTTTCCGGCCGTGTAGTTCGTGAGTGCTCGGGAGATTGCCGCTACTTTTTGCCGAAATCCCGTTCCGGCGCGCGGGTGCTGATCAGGAACTCGTCGAGGTTCGGAAGGTGGGAGCGGACGCTTTCGTGCGCCCTCTCGCTGATCTCATCTAGTCGGTCCCGGGTTGCGTGATCGCCAACGGAGAGGATCGCGTCGCCTTCTAGACGGTGTCCGTTCCAGCGGAGGCGGATGCGGTCGACGCTCTCGATACCGTCGACATGTTCGAGGGCATGAGCGACCCGGTCGACGAGTTCGGGTTCTACCCCGTCCAGGAGGCGACGTCCGACGCTGCGGATCGTTCCGATGAGTAGCACGAAGATCGCAGCCGAGATGATGAGACCGACGATTGGGTCTGCGAGCGGGAAGCCTAGGAGGACTCCTACGCCTCCGGCTACGACGGCGAGTGAGGTGAAGCCGTCCGTGCGGGCGTGGATGCCGTCGGCGACGAGTGCGGCTGAGCCAATGCGACGACCTACTCGGATGCGATAGACGGCGACGATTTCGTTGCCGAGGAAGCCGATGATTCCCGCGGCGATCACCCACCCAATATTGGTGAGGGGCTGCGGGTTCAGGATGCGATCGATCGATTGCCACGCGGCGACGATTGCCGAGAGTGCGACTACGAAGACGATGAAGAGTCCAGCGAGGTCCTCCGCCCGCCCAAGCCCGTACGTGTAGCGTCGCGATGCGGCCCGACGCCCGAGGACGAAGGCGACCCACAAGGGCACAGCCGTGAGGGCATCGGAGAAGTTGTGCACGGTATCGGCCAAGAGTGCGACCGAGCCGCTGAACAGGACGACCGCTGCTTGCAGGATCGTTGTGACGAGAAGAATCAAGAGGCTGATCTTCAGCGCTCGGATGCCGGACCGGTTCGCTTCCATCGCGTCGTCGATCGAGTCGGCAGCGTCATGAGAGTGGGGGACGAAGAGGCCGAAGATGAAGCCCTTAATCCCCGTTGGGTGGGTATGGCCGTGGTCGTGCCCGTGATCGATGGTCATTCGCGTGTCCGATCCGCGTGGTGGTGAGGAATGCCGCCCAAGGAGTGTTCTGCCTGGAAGATCGCGTCCGCGACGAGCTGCTGAGCGTGCTCATTCTCAAGTCGATAGAAGATCCGAGTTCCGTCTTGCCGGGTGGCGACGATGCGCGCCAAGCGGAGCTTCGCCAGGTGCTGAGACACCGCCGCAGGCGATTTGTCGACAATGTCAGCCAGGTGATTCACGGACAGCTCGGAAGCGTCACGCAGGGCCATGATGATGCGGACGCGGGTCGCATCAGCCAGCATCGAGAACACTTCCACGGCCAACTCGACGTAGTCGCTCTCGGGAAGCCGGCCGCATCTTGACATATCTGCATTCATACGCAGATTATCGCATAGAGCGTTTGGAGAAGGGGCGGTGTGCGGTGGCTCGTAACCGTCGACCTAGTGCGAAACCGGCAAGTGACGACGGCGGCAGCGTCGTGGTCGTGTGCCGTGGGGGTGACTGCGGGAGCCGACAGAAGCATCCAGACTTCGACCACCTGAAGCAGCTAAGCACGCTCCGCAACGAGGCCGGCCATGGAACTCGAGTAGTGGTTTCACGATGCCTTGACGCGTGCGAGCACTCGAACGTCGTGGTCCTTATCCCAGGAGATCGGACGAACGAACCCGTCTGGATCGGCGGTGCCAACGACGATGAGACGACCGCAGATATCGTCTCGTGGATACGTGACGATATGAACCCCGGTCGACGCCCCGCGCTCGTCGACATCCGCCAGTTCGCTCCGACCCGACTAAACCGGCACGAGTTAGAGGAAGAGGTCGAGCGGGGACGCTGACGTCCGCGCGCGCCCTTTGGCTTGTCATTGACCTGCCACCGAAAACGATCGTTTCTGGCGCGGGTGTCACTTGGTTGCCCGGGCGGTCGCCGCTATTGGGAGCCGGAACCCCGTTCTGGCAGGGGCCTTCGGCTGCTGCCGCGGCCGGACCTGCTAGCGGTCGAGCTGAGGGTGCGTTCGTGGTGGGCGTACTCTTGCCCGATGACCCGACCGCTCACGAATTGGCATTCCGCGCACGCAGAGCAGCTCACTCGTGGGGAGCGTGCGGCTGACCGGCTCCGCAACGGCATGGGCTCCTGGTTCTTCATCGGCGGATTCGTCGTGTTCATGATCGTGTGGGCCGCAGTCAACGTCACGGCCGTCACATGGGATCCCTACCCGTACATCTTGCTGAACCTGTTCCTCAGCATGCTCGCCGGTCTGCAGGGGGCGATCCTGCTGATCGCGGCGAAACGCCAGGACGCCATCGCGGCGGCCCTCGCCGAGCACGACTACGAGACGAACCTCGCAGCGAAGCGGGAGATCGAGGAGCTGATGGAAATCAATCGGATGCAGCTCGACCTCCTGCGGGAGCTTCGTCGGGATGTGCCTTCCATCGCCGCGCCGGGAGAGGGAGCGGGACGATGATGTCGGCGACGCATCCGGGTGAGCCCCACCGCGGCGACCTCGCTGGGCGGCTCAACTGGCTCAGGGCCGGGGTGCTCGGTGCGAACGACGGCATCGTGTCGGTCGCGTCGCTCGTCGTCGGTGTCGCGGGGGCGACGACCGATTCGGCGACGCTGCTTGCGGCGGGTGTCGCCGGCCTCGTCGGTGGGGCGATCTCGATGGCGCTCGGGGAGTACGTGTCGGTGAGCAGCCAGCGAGACAGCCAGCGGGCTCTGATCGAGAAGGAACGAGGCGAGCTGGCCGATGATCCTGCGACCGAGCTCGAGGAGCTGGTGGGCATCTATCAGGCGAAGGGTCTCCGCCCGGCGACCGCGCGCCTCGTGGCGGAGGAGCTCACCGCGCAGGATCCGCTGACCGCGCATCTCGAAGCGGAGCTCGGCATCTCCGAGAACCAGGTGGTCAGCCCCTGGGCGGCGGCGGGGGCCTCAGCGCTCGCCTTCGCGCTCGGGGCGATGCTTCCCCTGCTGGCGATCCTGCTCCCGCCTCCGGAGATCCGCGTGCAGGTCGCGTTCGCAGTGGTTCTGCTGGCGCTCGCGCTGACCGGGTTCATCAGCGCGAGGATCGGCGGGAACCCCGCGCTCAGGCCCACGATCAGGGTGGTGCTCGGTGGTGCGATCGCGCTAGTGGTCACATTCGCGATCGGGACGCTCCTAGGGACGAGCGGCATTGCCTGAGAGACAGCTATGAGTCATCTATCGGGGGCGCTTCCTTAGACCCGTCTCAGAGTCGGGACAGCACGATTCCCCTATGACCACTCTGACGACGAGAACCCGTGCTTCCGCCCCCGCCGCTTCCCCGGTGCCACAGCGGGCGACCCGTGGCCGCGCGCAGGTCTGGCGTGTAGCGGCGATCACGGCGATCTGGGCGACCAGCCTGTTCGTCGTCGCTCTGTGGGTCGCCGGCGGTGGAGTGACCGCAGTCCTGGGCGTCAACGCCGAGACCGTCACGACGTTCGGGCGCCTCACCGGGCTGGTCGCGGCGAATCTGCTGCTCTATCAGGTGCTGCTGATGGCGCGCGTTCCGCTGTTCGAGCGCGGATTCGGTCGCGACGGGATCACGCGGCTGCATCGCTTCGTCGGATTCTGGTCCTTCTGGTTGATGGGCGCGCACATCGCGCTGCTCGCGGTGGGCTACGCGATGGCAGCCGGCATCAACCCTCTCGTCCAGCTCTGGTCGTTCGTCTGGGACTACCCGGGCATGCTCCTGGCCACGGTGGGCACGCTGCTGATCCTGCTCGTGGTCGTCACCTCCATCCGGCGTGCTCGGCGGCGCTTGCGCTACGAGTCCTGGCACCTCCTGCACCTCTATGCATACCTGGGCGTCGGGCTCGCGCTGCCGCACCAGCTATGGACGGGCGCCGACTTCCTGTCCTCGCCGATCGCGACCGCCTACTGGTGGTCGATCTGGGCCCTCGCCGCGGGATCGGTGCTGGCGTTCCGCATCGGCATGCCACTGCTGCGGTCCACACGTCGGGCGCTGCGGGTGGCAGGGGTCGAGTGGGACGGTGCTCGGGGGGTCACCATCCGGGTTACGGGTCGCGACCTTCCGACGCTCGGCGCTAGGGCCGGTCAGTTCTTCGTCTGGCGATTCCTCGATGGGCCGGGCTGGACCCGCGGACACCCGTTCTCGCTCTCCGCTGCGCCGGGAAGCGAGCTGACATTGACCGCCCGTGTGGTGGGCGACGGTACACGACGCCTCACCGCGCTGCTCCCCGGCACCAGGGTCATCGTGGAAGGACCATACGGAGAGATGACCGGCGAGCGTCGGACCGGGTCGAAGCTGCTCATGATCGGCGCAGGCGCCGGGGTCGCACCGCTCGTCTCGCTGCTAGAGACGGAACTCTACGGACCGGGAGACGCGATGCTCATCACCCGGGAGTCCGCGGCAGAGGACGCACTTCGGCAAGAGGCCATCGCTCACCTCATCAGCACCCGTGGCCTGAGCTACCTGCCGTTCATCGGCCCGCGATCCTCTGGCGCATCGAGCTGGATTCCCGCCACGCACGAGGCATGGTCGGGCGCAGATCTCCTCCACCACCTCGTGCCGGAGCCGAAGGACCACGACGTGTTCATCTGCGGCGCTGAGGCCTGGATGAAAGACCTCAGGCGCGACCTGGTTGACGCCGGGTTCCCCGCCCATCGCATCCATTCCGAATCGTTCACTATCTGAGCAGGGAGACGGCCATGAAGAAGATCCTCTACACGCTGCTCGCGACCGTCAGCGGTCTCGTGCTGCTGTTCAGCTACCGAACGTCTCTGGAGGCGGTCACCCCGACCGACGCCAGTGCGGCGACAGCGGGCAGTTCGTCGACGACCGCCGACACCGGCGCGAGCGGCTCGGGAACCACGTCGAGCTCAGGAACCACGTCTTCGAACTCGGGAACCACGTCTGCCACCGGCCTCGCCGACGGAACCTACACCGGCACATCGTCGCAGACTCGCTACGGGCCGGTGCGGGTGCAGATCACCGTCTCGGGCGGACGGATAACGGATGCGCAGGCGGTCGACTACCCGAACAGCAACGGCCGGGATCGGCAGATCAACGGCACCGCGATCCCGAGGCTCGTCTCGGAGACGATCCAGGCTCAGAGCTCGAAGATCCAGATGGTGTCCGGCGCCACCTACACGAGCGATGGCTACCTCTCGTCGCTGCAGAGCGCGATCGACCAGGCGCAGAGCTGATGCGTACCGCGAATGAGGGGACGCGGGCCTGGGTCGAAGAGATCATGGGCATCCCGATGAGCATCCACCTGATCGGCCCGGAGGAGACGACCGACGCGGGCGCCGACCGGGCTGTGCAAGCATGCTTCGACGAACTGCGCGAGATCGATCGGGTGTTCTCGACGTATCGCGCCGATTCCGACATCAGTCGCATTCGCCGCAGTGAGCTCGCTATCGCGGATGCGGACAGCAGGATGTCGCTGGTCGCAGATGCCTGCGAACGCGCCGAACAGGACACCGGCGGACTGTTCTCCGCCCGGTGGCGCGGATGGTTCGACCCGACCGGATACGTGAAGGGCTGGGCCGTGGAAGCAGCGAGCCGTCGGCACCTCGAGCCGCTGCTGTCAGCTGCGACCGCGGTCGGGATCAACGCCGGCGGAGACCTGCAGCTGTTCACGGCGGCGGGAGTCGACTGGCGATGGCAGGTGGGAATCGCCGACCCGCACGACCGTAGCCAGATAATCGCGGTGATCGACGTGGTGAACGGCGCGGTGGCGACCTCAGGGACGGCGGAGCGCGGGCATCACATCCTCGATCCGCGCACCGGCCGCCCCGCGACGGGTGTCGCGTCGGCCACGATCGTGGCCGACGGTCTCACACAGGCGGACGTCTGGGCGACCGCTGCTGTGGTGGCCGGTCCAGCGGACCGCTCGTGGATTGCGGCCGCGGGATCCCGCACCGGCATCGTCGTCGACGATGATCGTCGGGTGACCCGCTGGCTCGGCACCACGATGGTTGATGTGCAGACGACGACGGCCGGTGCGCAGCCGATCGGGGGATGCGCACTCGTTCAGGGATGAGCCGGCAGTGTGAGCAGGAAGGTCGTGCCGGATGTCGTCGATCGTTCGACCTCGATGGAACCGCCGGCACGGCGGGCGACATCCCGCACGAGTGAGAGACCGAGACCGAAGCTGCGGGGGCGTCCACTCTCGCGCGGACGCGCGAACCGCTCGAAGACCTGGTCCGGGGAGATGCCCTCGATCCCGGAGCCCTCGTCGATCACGCGCACCGTCACGTTCCGGAGGTCTCTCCCGATGTGGATTGAGACAGTGCCGCGGGCGGGGGAGTGCTGCACTGCGTTGTCGAGCAGCGCGACCAGGATGCGGACGAGCGTGACGACCGGCAGCTGCACCTCCGCCTCCTGATCCACCGTGATCGTGAGCGAGACCTCGGAGTCCTGTGCGCTCGTCGTCACCGCGGCTACGGCTGCGGCTGCCGCTGTCGCAACGTCCGCGTTCCCATCGGGAATCGATTCCCCCTCCGCAGCGATCAGCAGATCGTTGAGTACGTCGGCCATCATGTCCGCATCGTGCCGGAGGTCGGTGAGGCCCGCCCCGATATCTTCGCCGCGATCGTGACGGCGTTGCAGTACCTGGACGCGGCTTGTCAGTGTCGTCAGTGGCGTGCGGAGCTCGTGACTCGCGTCGGCCACGAAGTTCCGCTGCCGACGCAGCGCCTCCCCGAGCGGGCGGACCGACCGTCGCGCGGCGACCGCGGCGACCACCCCGAGCAGCACCACGCCGATCAACCCGAGGATGATCACGGTCGGCACGACCACGTCGATGTCGACGATGAAGTCGTCTCTCGTCCCGGCGGGACCGCCGACCCAGCCGCCGCCGTGCTCCTCGCCTTCGCGGCGTGACGTGGAGAGCACCACGGCGATCAGCACTCCGATGCCGATCGCGACGATCACCCCGGACGAGATCCCGACCCAGAGCCCGATGGACAGCGCTGCGCGTCGCACCCGCCTCGTATCGGCGTCGCTCATGACGGTGTTCCCGCACGGTAGCCGCGCGCGCGGACGGTCTCGATCATGTCGGGAGTCGTCTTGCGCCGCACATAGTGCACATACGTATCCACCGAACTCGTCGTGTCTCCTTCATGGAACACGGCGCGGAGGATCTCGTCCCGACTGAACACGTGCTCGGGGCTGGTGCTCAACAGCTCCAGGAGCGCGCTCTCCGTCGCCGTCAGCGCCACTCGGATTCCCGATGGATCGTACGCGGCCTGGGCGTCCGGCGTGAACACCCACTCGCCGAGGCGCCGACGCACCCCCTCAGCGCGGAACGCGCGCCGCAGCGCCCGAAGGCGCGCCAGCAGCTCGTCATAATCGAAGGGCTTCACCAGGTAGTCGTTCGCTCCGCCGTCCAGCCCCGTGACACGATCGTCCACGGTACCGAGCGCGGTCAGCATCAGGATGGGGGTCGTGATGTGCGCGGTGCGCACGGCACGGATAAAATCGACGCCGTCCATGCCGGGGAGCCGTCGATCGACGAGCATGGCGTCGTATCGCCTGCTCAGCGCGAAACGGAGCGCGGTCTCGCCGTCCGAGGCATGCTCGACGTCGTACACGTCTTCCAGCACTTCGACGGTCAGCGCAGCGATGTCGGCGTCATCCTCCACGTAGAGGAGCGAACTGCGCGGCCTCTGTGCCGAGTCACCCATGGTCGGCGTCCTGTCGTCTGCGATCGAGACCATCAGCGTACGCCCGACCCAAACCCGGTCGGGTATCGCAGACTGATCTTCCGCATGCCGTCGCCGTCCGGCCAGAAACGATCGTTTCTGGCGTGACTTCGTATTCTGCTCCGCGAGGGGTGCCGCAAACGTGCACCGGAAGCCGATTTCGACAGACAGTTTCGGCGCACTGGAGGATCAAGTCTCGCTCGATGCCGAGCCTGAGGTCCGAGGATCGGTGGCTCTTCAGTGGATAACGGAGAAGGGGCGGCCTTGAGGCCGCCCCTTCTCTGCATGAATCGTGACTCAGTGCCCGGCGCCGAGGTTGCCGGTGAGGCGGCCGTGGAAGGCTGCGGCGGTGTCGTTCAGGCCTTGGATGGTGACGTTTGTTCCGTGGTTTTCGTACTTGGTGACGATCGCGTCGAGGGCTGCGACGGTGGATGCATCCCAGACGTGGGACCTACTCATGTCGATGACCACGGTGTCCGGGTCGTCGGCGTACTCGAACTGGGTGGTGAGGTCGTTGCTGGACGCGAAGAACAGCTCTCCGTCGACGGCGTAATGCGCTGTGTCGCCGTTGTCGCTGAGGGTGCGGGTGACACTGACGAAGTGGGCGACGCGGCGGGCGAACATGATCATCGCGGCGATGACTCCGAGGATGACGCCGACGGCGAGGTTATGCGTCCAGACCGTGGCGATGACGGTGATGAGCATGACGGCGGTCTCGCTCTTCGGCATGCGCTTGAGCGTGCTCAGGCGGATGCTGTGCCAGTCGAAAGTCGCGATCGAGACGAGGATCATCACGGCGACGAGCGCTGCCATGGGGATGATCGCCACCACGTCACCGAGCGCGAGCACGAGGACCAGCAGGAAGACGCCGGCAAGGAAGGTCGAAATCCGGGTGCGGGCGCCGGAGGCTTTGACGTTGATCATGGTCTGGCCGATCATCGCGCAGCCTCCCATGCCGCCGAACGCGCCGGAGAGGACGTTCGCTGCACCCTGTCCGAGTGCCTCACGGGTCTTGCGGGAGTGGGTATCGGTGATGTCGTCGACGAGCTTCGCGGTCATCAGCGACTCGAGCAGGCCGACCACGGCCATTGCCAGAGCGTAGGGAGCGATGATCTGCAGCGTCTCGAAGGTGAGCGGCACATTCGGAATGAACAGCGCCGGCAGGCTCTCGGGGAGTTCTCCCTGATCGCCCACGTTCGGCACGTTCCATGCGAAGACGACGACTGCCGCGGTGAGCAGCACGATCGCGACGAGTGGTGCCGGGATGACCTTCGTGATCCGCGGCATGAGATACATCACGAGCAGGCCGACCGCGACGAGCGGGTAGACCAGCCAGGGAACGCCGATGAGCTGCGGAAACTGCGAAGTGAAGATCAAGATCGCCAGAGCGTTCACGAAACCGACCATCACCGACCGCGGGATGAAGCGCATCAGCTTCGCGACACCGAGCAACGCGAGGACGATCTGGATGAGTCCACCGAGCAGGACCGTGGCGATGAAGTAGTCCATGCCGTACTCACGAGCGACGGGCGCGATGACGAGCGCGATCGCTCCGGTGGCCGCGGTGATCATGGCAGGGCGGCCGCCGAGGAACGCGATCGCGACGGCCATGATGAAGGACGAGAACAGGCCGACCCGGGGGTCGACGCCGGCGATGATCGAGAACGCGATCGCCTCCGGGATCAGGGCAAGTGCGACGACGAGCCCGGCGAGGACTTCGCGGGTGAGGAGGCGCGGGCTGCGTAGAGCCTGCATGACGGTGGGTTCGATGCGGTAACGCGACGCGGAGTCGCGGGTGGGGGTGACGGCAGTCATGTGCCCTCCGGGTGTTGGGCTCTCTCGTGAGAGCGCGGGAAACGAATGGGAGCGCAGCGGCGCGCAGGCGTCGGTCAGGCCGACGCGGGAAGATATGGGGAGCGGGCGCGAGAGCCGCGCCGATCTAGACTCTAACGTAACGTGAGTGTTGTGGGGAAATCAGTGGAAGACGAACACGTGACCGTCGAAACGATGCGGATCGGCGAGGTCGCCGAGCGCACGGCGCTCTCATTCCGCTCGCTTCGACACTGGGACGACGTGGGGCTCGTGCAGCCGTCCGCGCGCACGGAGGGCGGGTTCCGGCTGTACACCGAGAAAGACGTCGAACGCATCCTCATCGTCCGCAGAATGAAACCGTTGGGTTACACCCTCGACGAGATGCGTGAACTCCTCGACGTTGTCGATGCCCTCACCATCGACCCGAGCGATATCGCGCTGCGCGCCCGGATCGACGACATCCGCGACGGCGCCGACCAGCGCCGTCAGAAGCTCACGGAGCAGCTCGCCATGGCCGACGAGTTCGTGCACCTTCTCGGCCAGCTCTAAAGAGACGGATAGGCGGGGTTCGAGACCTCGGGCCCATAGTCGTTCGGCCTGCCGTAAACGATCGTCTGCGGCGCGGTGAGTGAAGGCACACCAGATCGAATGCCAGAAACGTGCGCCGTAAGCGGGTTTCGGTAGGCGTATTCGGTGGGGTGTGAGCCGGATGTACTTACACCCAGGCCCCAGAGATGTCGCCTGGGGTGAAGCCGTTCCAATAGGTCATCAATCACTGTATAGTTCAGTGTGTGCTGACTATTTCCTCACGCCTCGATGTCATGAACCGGCTCGGCCGGGCCATGGCCGATCCCACGCGTTCCCGAATCCTAATGTCTCTGCTCGGTGGACCGAGCTACCCGGCTGTGCTCTCTCGTGAGCTGGAGCTGACGCGTTCGAACGTGTCGAACCATCTCACCTGCCTGCGTGACTGCGGGATTGTCGTTGCCGAGCCGGAGGGTCGCCAGACTCGTTACGAGATCGCCGACCCGCATCTTACGGCTGCGCTCGTCGCGCTCGTGGACGTGACGCTGGCGGTCGATGAGCACGCGCCGTGCGTGGACTCTGCGTGCACGGTGGCTGGCTGCTGTGGGACGGGGGCGGACGCGTGAGCGCGGCGTGTGGCTGCGAGCACGAGCCTGCCCAGCCTGCCACTGCGGCGGAGGATGAGACCGAAGAGGTTGTGCGGCCCTGGTGGAGGGACCGTGGGATCATGGTGCCGGTCTTCTCCGGTGTCGCATTCCTGGCCGGTCTGATCCTTGAATGGTCCGGCCTCGAGATCCCGGCGCTGGTGTTGTTCTGGGCCGGTCTGCTCCTCGGTGCGTCGACGTTCACGCCCGGCGCGATCCGGAAACTGTTCAAGGGCAAGCTCGGTATCGGGCTGCTGATGACGATCAGCGCGATCGGCGCGGTCATCCTCGGCTACGTGGAGGAGGCTGCGGCTCTGGCGTTCTTGTACTCGATTGCTGAGGCGCTCGAGGACAAAGCGATGGACCGTGCCCGGGGCGGGCTGAGGGCGCTGCTGAAGCTCGTGCCGGAGACAGCGACCGTGCTGCAGAACGGCGTCTCTGCGCAGGTGCCCGCGAGAGAGCTGACGGTCGGCCAGGTCATGGTGGTCCGTCCCGGCGAGCGGATCGCAACCGACGGGATCGTCCGTTCTGGCCGCTCCAGCCTGGACACCTCGGCGATCACCGGGGAGTCGATCCCCGTCGAGGTCGAGCCCGGCGATGCGGTGTCGGCCGGTGCGATCAACAGCGCCGGCGCGCTGGAGGTCGAAACGACCGCTGCGGGCACCGACAACTCGCTCACCACGATCGTGGAGCTGGTCGAGAAGGCGCAGACCGAGAAGGGCGAGCGTGCACGTCTCGCGGACAGGATCGCCCGCCCGCTCGTACCCGGCGTTCTGATCCTCGCAGCGCTCGTCGCGATCATCGGGTCGCTGCTGGGCGATCCAGAGGTGTGGATCACCCGCGCGCTTGTCGTGCTGGTCGCCGCTTCTCCGTGTGCGCTGGCGATCTCGGTGCCGCTGACGGTCGTCGCCGCGATCGGCGCAGCAAGCAAGTTCGGCGTGATCATCAAGTCCGGCGCCGTCTTCGAGCGCTTCGGCACGGTCCGCCACGTCGCGGTCGACAAGACCGGCACCCTCACCCGCAACGAACCTGCGGTCACCGCGGTGCTCACTGCGAACGGCGTGACCGAGACACAGGCGCTGGCCTGGGCGGCCGCACTGGAGCAGCACAGCACGCATCCCCTTGCCTCTGCGATCACCGCCGCGGCCCCGGGCACACCGGCAGCTGCAGATGTGACCGAGCAGGCCGGGCACGGCATCGACGGCACTGTCGGCGGATCGAGAATCACCGTCGGCAGTCCTCGCTGGCTGGACGCGGGCGACCTCGGGAAGCAGGTCGCGGAGTTGGAGGAGCAGGGCATGACCGTCGTGATCGTCCACCGCGACGGAACCCCCGTCGCCGCGATCGGCGTCCGCGACGAACTGCGCCCTGAAGTCCCCGAGGTAGTCCGGACGCTCACCAACCAAGGCGTCGGCGTGACGATGCTCACCGGAGACAACGCCCGCACCGCTCGTGCACTGGCCGCGCAGGCCGGGATCAGCAACGTGCGCGCGGAACTGCGTCCCGAGGATAAGGCAACCGCGATCGGCGAGCTGTCAAAGGCGGGGCCGGTCGCGATGATCGGCGACGGAATCAACGACGCACCGGCCCTCGCTGGCGCAGACATCGGTATCGCGATGGGCGCCACCGGCTCCGACGCGGCAATCGAATCCGCCGACGTGGCCTTCACCGGCCATGATCTGCGCCTCATCCCGCGAGCGTTCGATCACGCCCGCCGCGGTCGACGGATCATCAACCAGAACATCATCCTGTCGCTACTGATCATCACTGCACTGCTCCCGCTCGCGCTCTTCGGCGTCCTGGGGCTCGCGGCCGTCGTCCTGGTCCACGAGGTCGCGGAGGTCATCGTGATCCTCAACGGCCTGCGTGGCGCACGCACCCGCACGCCACGACTGGAAAGCTGATGCTCGCAACTATCGGTTCAGCGATCGGCCTGTTCGCGGCAACCAACATCGACGACATTGTCGTGCTCACCGTGCTGTTCCTGGCTTCCAGTCGAGGGAAGCCCCGGCCGTGGCAGATCGTCGCGGGCCAGTATCTCGGGTTCATCACCCTCGTCGTGATCAGCGTGATCGCCGCTCTCGGTCTCACCATCGTTCCGGACGAATGGGTCGGTTTCCTGGGTCTGATCCCGCTCGGCATCGGCATCTGGACGCTCATTCGCGGCCTGCGCCGTAACAGCGATGACGATGATGACGACTCCAAGATCACCGCGGTCGGACTATGGGGCGTCGCAGGGATCACGATCGCCAACGGGGCCGACAACATCTCCCTCTACACGCCGATCTTCCGCACCAGCGCCCCCAGCGACGTCGCGATCATGATCGTCGTATTCCTGATCCTCGTCGCGGTCTGGTGCGCGGCCGGCCGGCTGATCGGCACCAACAAGGCTGTTACCGAGGGGCTGGAGCGCGTCGAGCACTGGCTCGTACCGGCCGTGTTCATCGGCCTGGGCCTGTTCATCCTGATCGAATCTGGGGTCATCGTCCGTCTGATCGAGGTGCTCGCATGACCTCCTCCCAGTCAGAGGCTCATCCGCCCGCTGCGCGCAAGCTGTCGTCGACCCGGCGGCGGCAGCTCACTGGTGGAGCGCTCTTGATCGCCGTGGTCGTCGTGCTGATCGATCAGGGAACCAAGGTGTGGGCCGAAGCGACCCTCACCGACCGTGAGCGCATCCCGCTGATCGGTGACCTGCTGGGTTTGCAGCTCGCCTATAACCCCGGAGCGGCATTCTCCTTCGGGGAAGGCTTCACCTGGGTGTTCGCGCTGCTCGCTGTCGCCGCCACGGTCACAGCGATCGTGTTCGCGTTCCGAGTGCAACGCGTGAGATGGGCGATCGTCATCGGCGCGCTCGGCGGCGCTTCCGCCTCACACGCAGGCGACCGCCTTTTCCGGGACCCCGGATTCGCCCGTGGTCACGTCGTGGACTTCCTCGCCTACGGAAACTGGTTCATCGGCAACATCGCCGACATCGTAATCTTCGCCGCAGCGATCACCGGAGCAGTTTTCATGATCCGCGCCGGGGATGAGAGCACCGAGTGAGATCCGTTGTGCGGTGGTGGGACACCCATCAACTCGCCCTCTACATCGGCGCGATCGCCGTGGGCAGCCGTTGAGTGAGTTCACGCTTAGGCAGGCGGGCGGTCGCGATGTAGGCGCAGAGCCACCCACCAGCCGCATCGTCGACAGATGAAAGCGCGATCGTCTCCGAGTGCGTGCAGCTTCTTGCGTGGCAGATGTCGCCCGCAGCACGTGCACGCAACGTCCTCGTCAGTCGCCATGAGCGGAGAGCGCCTCTCGAATCTGTTCAACCGTTGGCATCCCGGCCAGCCCAGCAGGGGTGCTGTAAATACGGCAGGCGAGGTCATTGCTTCGCCCCGACCCCGGAAAGAGATCGTTACCATCCAGGGTGATCGTGGGGGAGCCCGCGAACGAGACTGCGCCCGCGTCCTCCTCCGTCCGGATGAGTCGGTAGTGAACCTCCGATTCGTCGTGGCCTGTTTCTCGTAGCGCCTCAGAAACACGACGGCCAGCCTCAACCCAGCTGGGGCAACCGGCGATATAAAGCAGCTCAATCTCCACGACTCAATCATCCTCGACTTCGCTGTTGATGTCGTGCCCGGGCTACCACCGAAAACGATCGTTTACGGCAGCCGCGTCAACCTCGACCGCAAGGTGCACGACACGCCGGAAACCTGCCCGCCGAAACCCCCTGCCGAAACTTATATCGCCAAAACCTCGGCCGCAGCGTTTTCGGCAGGGGCTGTTCAGGCGGCGACCGGATCCTTGCTGACGAGGGTCAGCACGTCGTACATCGCGACGATCTCGTCGCGCTGATTGCGGATGACCGCGTCCCAGCGCACCTCGCCGTACTCGTCGGTCTCGCGCGGAGTGATCTGCTTGGCCGTCAGCTCGACCCGGATGCTGTCCCCCGGCGACACCGGCGTGACGAACCGCAGGTTCTCGAGCCCGTAGTTCGCCAGCACGGGGCCGGGCTCGGGATCGACGAACAGCCCCGCCGCCCACGACACGAGCAGATAGCCGTGCGCCACGCGTCCGGGGAAGAACGGGTTGGCCGCCGCCGCGTCCTCGTCCATGTGTGCGTAGAAGGTGTCGCCGGTGAAGTGCGC
>NZ_MJIR01000077.1:0-18515 GCF_001878835.1 Microbacterium sp. AR7-10
GGGTAAAAGACACCGCGCCCCCCGGGGCCGGCGCCGGGGGCTCCCGCCCATCTCGGCGGGTGGCTGGGGGGGGGGGGGGGGGACCCCCGGGGGCGGGGGGGGGCGCTCTGCCCCCCGCTCGCCGCGCGCGCACGACAGCTCCCGCTCGCCTACGGCGCGCTGCTGCGCCTCTCGGCAGCGCTGGCCGGCCCGCCACGCCAGGTCGTCGCGGTCGCGGCGCGCGGCGGTGCTCTCGCTGACGCCGCCCGCGCGGCCGACGCCGACGTGGTCGCCGTGGTCACACCGGCGCAGACCCGTGCCTTCGCGGATGCCGGCTTCTCGCTCTTCGAGGGCAAGGACGCGGCCGAGGGCGTGGCCTACGACTGTCGAGACTTCGTGTGCCGACTGCCGACATCGGACCCGTCTGCACTGTCCGTATGATGGCACGGGCCATACCCGGCCTGGACGAGGAGGTCTCACGATGACCGAGGTGCCGCTGACGACGTCGACGACGAAGGGGCTGCATCCCGGGCTCACCCGTCGGCAGATATCGATGATGGGCCTGGGCGGCGCGATCGGTGCCGGACTGTTCGTCGGCTCGGGGCAGGCCATCGGCATCGCCGGGCCCGCGGTGCTGGTGTCGTACCTCTTCGCCGGCACGGTCGTCATCCTCGTCATGGCGATGCTCGCCGAGATGGTCGCCGCGCGACCCAGCTCGGGCGCGTTCAGCTCGTTCGCGCAGCGTGCGATGGGACGCAGCGCCGGCAGCGCTGTGGGCTGGCTGTACTGGATCCAGCTCGTCGTCGTCATCGCCGCGGAAGCCACCGGCGCCGCCGGGATCATCGAGGGGTGGGTGCCGGGCATCCCGGCCTGGCTGTGGGTGCTGATCTTCGTCGCCGCACTGACCGCCGTGAACCTGTTCGGCGTGCGCAACTACGGACGCTTCGAGTTCTGGTTCGCCGCGATCAAGGTGTTCGCCATCATCGCGTTCCTCGTCGTCGGCGCGTGCGCGATCCTGGGGTTCATCCCGGGGGTGCCGGGGACCGGTATCGGCAACCTCGTCGCGCACGGCGGGTTCGCGCCGCACGGCATCGCCGGCATCGCCGCGGCGCTGCTGGTCGTCGTGTTCGCGTTCGGCGGCACCGAGGTCGTCGCGATCGCCGCGGCCGAGTCCGACGACCCGGCCCGCAACATCAGGCGGATCGTGCGCGAGGTCATGGTGCGCATCCTCGTGTTCTACCTCGGCTCGATCTTCGTGATCATCGCGGTGCTGCCGTGGAACTCGCCGGAGGTGCTCGAGGGACCGTTCTCGGCCGTGCTCGCCACGCTGCAAGTGCCCGGGGTCGATCTGGTCATGTCGCTCATCGTCGTGATGGCGCTGCTGTCGGCCATGAACGCCAACATCTACGGCGCGTCCCGCATGGCCTACTCGCTCGGCGAGCGCGGACTCGCGCCCCTCGCGGTCACCCGAACCAGCGACCGGGGGGTGCCCTACGCCGCGGTGATCGCGTCGGTGGCGTTCGGCTTCGTCACCGTCGTGCTCAACTGGGCCTTCCCCGAGACGGTGCTCGGGCTGCTGCTGAACATCGTGGGATCGACCGTGCTCGTGATCTGGACGGCGACGGTGATCTCGCAGATCATCCTGCGGCGCCGCGCCGACCGCGACGGCCAGCCGATGCCGATGCGCATGTGGGGCTTCCCCTGGCTGTCGTGGGCAGCGCTCGTGCTGCTCGCGGTGATCATCGCGCTGGCGATGATCGATCCGACCGCGCGCGTCCAGCTGCTGCTGACGCTGGCGCTCACCGCGGCGCTGCTCGGTCTCGCTCGCCTGACGCGCGGGCGCGCTCGGGTCGGTGCGGCGCCGCGCGCCGAAGGCACGGAGACGTCGTAGCGGGCGCACCCGCACCACGAGCGCCTGACGAGCACAGTAGTGTTGCAGGCCGGAGCGCGCACACCGCGCGCAGGGGAGGACTCGAATGTCGGTTGGTCTGCTGGCGGTCGTCGACGACATCCTGAGCGCTGCGATGAAGGCATCCGCCAAGGCGGCCGGCGTCGTGATCGACGACGCGGCTGTCACGCCGCAGTACGTGCAGGGGCTCACCCCGGCGCGCGAGCTTCCCGTGGTGGGGAAGATCGCCCTCGGCTCGATCGCGAACAAGTTCATCATCATCATCCCGATCGCCCTGGTGCTGACCGCGTTCGCCCCCTGGGTGCTGCCGTACCTGCTGGTCATCGGCGGCACATACCTGTGCTTCGAGGGCGCCGAGAAGGTGCTCGAATGGTTCGGGTTCGCCCACGGCCATGCCGACGAGGGGGCGCGCGATGAGCGGCGACTGGTGTGGGGCGCGATCCGCACCGATCTGATCCTCTCGACCGAGATCATGCTCATCTCGCTGGCGAGTCTCGATCCGAACCTCGGGATCTGGCAGACGCTCGGCGTGCTCGCCGTGATCGCGCTGCTCATGACCGCAGTGGTGTACGGGGCGGTGGCGCTGCTGGTCAAGATCGACGACATCGGTCTGCGGATGGCCAAGAACCCCGAGCGTAAGGTGCGGCACGCCGGCACGCGCATCGTGCGGTCGATGCCCCACGTGTTCCGCGTGATCAGCGTCATCGGCACCGTGGCGATGCTGTGGGTGGGTGGCCACCTCGTGGTCGTCAACCTCGGTGAGGTCGGGCTGCATGCACCGGCGGACCTGCTGCACGGGGTCGACGAGCTGCTCGCGTCGTTCGGCGGCTTCGTCGTCTGGCTGGGCAACACGGTCATGTCGGCCGTGGCCGGCATGCTGGTCGGCCTGGTCGTGGTGGGCGTGGTGCTGCTCGTCGGACGGATGCTGGGCAAGCGCCCCACATTCGACGAGGCGCACCGGGTTCACGGCGACGCGCACGCGGGGCGGCACCCCGTCGGCTGACTTTCGCTGTTCGGGCGCCGTGCGCTCGGCCGGCGTGGCGCGGGTGCCGCCGAGCCGCCGCTCGCTGCCGCCCCGGTAGCTCCCGGCGACGAGCCGCCTCGACCGGTCATCCAGTGGTAGCGAAGTACTGCCGGATGGCCGCCATCGCTGCCGACGTGGGCTGCGCTCGCGCCCACGCGATCCCGACCTGCATGTCTGGTAGCGGATCCGCCAGGGCGACCGGCTGGATCCGGTAGCCCTCGAGCGACCACGGACGATAGACCATGTCCGACAGGATTGTGATCGCGGAACCGCTTCCCACCAGGCTGCGGATGGCTTCGAGGGACGAGGTCGCGAGGAAGACCTCGCGGCCCAGGTCCGGCCAATACGAGCGAGTGGTCATGTCGGCTTCGTCAACGGTGAGCAGGGCATATGGATGGCCGCGGAGATCCGACAGGCGAAGATCACTGCGGTCGGCGAGCGGGTGCGTCGGCGCGACCCAGAGACGCCGTGCCGATCGGGCGAGCGGCTCAGCGTCGAGGCCCTCGCTGCGGAGGTTCGAGGTGAGCATCAGACCGAGATCCAGACGCCCCTCGATCAGCGACGCCTCGATCGCGGCACGATCCCGCTCATACCACTCGAAACTCACCCGAGGAAAGCGCGCCGTGATCTTCTGGATGTGCTGTGGCAGGAAGTAGCCCATCACGGTGTAGCTGGCTCCGATGCGCACGGTGCCGCTCAGCTCGGCATCGCTCGCGGTGTACGTCTCGGCGTCGCTGACGAGCTCGAGGATCTGGCGTGCGCGGGGAAGCAGGGAGCGCCCGGCATCGGTCAGTTCGACGCCACGGACGCTCCGTGCGAACACCGCGTGTCCCAGACGATGTTCGACCTCCTGTACCGCGGTGGTGATCGTGCTCTGTGCCACAAACAGCTCACGCGCTGCCGCGCTGACGGTTCCAGCCTCCGCGACAGCGACGAAGTACCGCAGCTGTCGCAGTGTGAAACCCATCGCCGTCCTCGTCTCTCATGCTCAAGGTATCGGTTCTATCGATGGATGACCATCTGATATCGGTTCTTTTTGTGTGAACCTCCGCTCCGTAGAGTCAGGAAGAGCGCCGCCGGCCGGTGGCGCAGAGAGCTGGAGTGAGGCGGCTGATGAGGCAGACGGTCGATGTCAACAGCGACATGGGCGAGGGATTCGGGGCATGGGCGTTCGCGGGCGACGTGGATGCCCGTCTCATGCCGCTCGTGTCCTCGATCAACCTCGCCGCCGGCTTTCACGCCGGTGACCCGGCCACGATCGACCGGGTGACCCTGCTCGCGCAAGAGCACGGCGTGGGGATCGGGGCGCATCCGGGCTTCCGAGACCTCGTCGGCTTCGGGCGCCGCCACATCGACGCTTCAGCTGAAGAGCTGGTGTGCGACGTGCTCTACCAGCTGGGCGCGGTTCGGGCTCTGGTGGAGCGACGAGGTGCGCGACTGCAGCACGTCAAGCTGCACGGAGCTCTGTACATGCACGCGGCTCGCGACGAGGCGTTCGCCCGCGCGCTCGTGGATGCGCTCGATGAGGCAGACGCCGACCTGCCCATCCTGACCATGGCAGGCAGCGTGCTCGACCAGGTGGCGTCTGAACGTGGGCACCCGGCGGTCCGCGAACTGTACGCGGACCGGCTCTACGGCGATGACGGACAGATCGTCTTCACCAGGGACGTCGGGTCGCTGCAGCCGGAAGCCGTCGTCGCGAAGATCGAGCAGGCGTGCGCGGAAGGCACGGTGCAGACCACCTCCGGGGCCAGCGTGCCGATCGTCTTCGACTCGATCTGCATCCACAGCGACACACCCGGAGCCGTTGCGTTGGCCACCGCCGTGCGCGTGGCACTCGACCGCGTCGGAGTCGATGTTCGCACCTTCGCTTGAACCGAATACGAGAGAACATGAGAGAGGGCCGATGATGTCCGTATCCCCATCCGTTGAAGAGATCACGATCCGAGAGCTTCTCGAGGCGTACCAGACGGGAACCACCACCGTGCGGGCCGTCGTGGAGGAGTACCTGCGCCGTATCGAGATGCTGGACCGCTCCGGTCCGAGCCTCAACTCGATCGTCGCCGTCAGCGACAGCGCGCTGGCGCGCGCTGACGAGCTCGACCGCGAGCTGGCGGAATCAGGCCAGCTGGCCGGGCCGCTGCACGGCGTCGTCGTCGCGGTGAAGGACAATATCGACACCGTGGACATGGACACCACCTGCGGCAGTGAGGCGCTCAAGGGCCACCGTCCCGAGAAGGACGCGGTCGCCGTCGCCCGGCTCAGGGATGCGGGCGCCGTCATCATCGCGAAGACCACGTTGCCGGATTTCGCGTCCTCGTGGTTCTCCTATTCTTCAGTCAGCGGAGAGACGCTCAATCCGCATCGGCTCAGTCATGACCCGGGCGGCTCGAGCTCAGGCTCTGCGGCGGCCGTCGCGGCGAACCTCGCCACCGTCGCGTTGGGCACGGACTGCGGCGGATCGGTTCGCCTGCCCGCCTCGTTCTGCAATCTCGTCGGGGTTCGCTCGACCCCCGGTGTGGTGCCCCGCACCGGCACCGGCTTCCTCGTCGAGTTCCAGGACACCGTCGGCCCGCTGGCGCGCACCGTGGAAGACGCCGTGGCGGTCTTCGACGTGATCGCGGGTTACGACGAAGGCGATGCCTTCTCGGTGTCGGCCACCATGTCTCGACCTCCCCGGGGGTACCAGACCTCGCTCGGTGACCGCAGCATCGCGGGCACGCGAATCGGACTCGTGACCAATGCGCTCGGCGACGAGAGTGACGCGAGATGCCGAGAGGTCAATACGCTGGCCCGCCGGGCGGCAGCGGACATGCGCGCGGCAGGCGCCGAGGTCGTCGAGGTCGAGATCCCTGACCTCGACACGCATCTCGCAGACACCAGCCAGTACGTCGCATGTTCGCGACACGACATCGACCTCTACCTCACCCAGCGGCCGACGCTGAGCCATCTCCGGGTCGCCGACATCGTGGAGAGCGGCAGGTATCACCCCGAACTCGATCTGCTGGAGGCTGTGAGCGCAGGTCCGGAAGACCCCGAATCCGACCCCGACTACACGGGAAGGTACGTCGCGCGCGACAAGTTCACCCGTACGATCCTGAACGTGATGGAGCGCCACGATCTCGACGCGCTCACTTATCCGACCACTCGCGTCCCAGCTCCTTCGAATGATGAGCGTCAGGAGTGGACTGTGCTGACCTTCCCCACCAACACCCTCATCGCCTCACAGGCTCTGCTGCCCTCGGTCACAGTTCCTGCGGGCTTCACCGTGGACGAGGTGCCCGTCGGTGTCGAACTGGTCGGTCGTCCCCATCGTGAGGCGGATCTGTTCCGCTGGGCCGCTGGATACGAGCGCGCGTCCCAGCATCGGCGCGCGCCCGAGCTGTAACGAGTTCGGCGCCGGCCCTCACCGGTGTTCTTCGTCGCCTGCGCGGTGAAGAACACCGGTGAGTCTCGTTTCAAGGTGCATCGTCCTGCGCTTCATCCAGACCACTGACCGCCAGGTGCAGCGCGCGCAACACTCGTCGCACCCCTGTATGCGAAACAATGTTCGAATGTCGGTGGCCCTCAGTTCAATGAAGGTATGGACGGCGTCATCGATCGACTCGAACAGCTGCAGGCGGACTTCGCCGCGGCAGTCGGCGACGCGCTGTCGGTCATCGCCGACCTGCCCGACGCAGAGGTGATGCGTCTGCTGGAGGCGAGCGGTCGGGTGCTTCGATCGAACGATGCGCTGCAGGTCGCGGCTACGGTGCAGGTGCGTCAGCGGTCCGAGGGTCTGCGCGGAGAGCGGATGACGACGTCGTACGGCTGCGATCGCCCGGCCGATCTGCTGCAGATGGTGCTGCGAACGGACGCGAAGAGCGCCGCGCGGTTGGCGAAGGCCGCGGGTCTCACCGCTCAGGTGCGCGGCATCACCGACGGCGAGTTGCTCCCGTCGCGCTACGACGAGCTGCGAAAGGCGCTCGCCGAAGCGACGATCGGGCTCGATGGGTTCCTCGCCGCCACGGCTCCGCTCGAGGCGAGCAGGGGTCGCGTGGCGCCGGAAGCGCTGGTCGAGGTCGACCGGCAGATCGCATCATTCGCGCGGCGGCGCGTACAGGGCCGCGACGCGGATGGGGAGGGCGCCCCGGCGTCGGATTCGCCCGCGCCCACCCCCGCAGAGCTGGCGCAGTTCGCGCAGGTGCTCGCCGCCTACCTCGACCCCGACGGGGCTGAGCCGACGGACGACGCCGCATCACGTGCTCGGGGGCTTTGGATCGGTCGGCTGCGCGATGGACGGGTGCCGCTGCGCGGCGAACTGCTGCCGGAGGTGGCCGCGCAGCTGGCCAGACTCACCGATAGTCTGCTGAATCCTCGTGTCCAGGGCGTGCTCGCGCCGCAGGGCGTGCACTTCGTCGACTCCCAACCGGACCCGGACGACGGGCTCGATCCGATCGACCCGCGCACGCGCGTGCAGAAGATGCATGACGCTCTCGCGACCATCCTCAGTGCGGCCGCACGAGGCGGCGAGCTGCCCGACCTCGGGGGATCGGCACCGACCCTGGTGATCACCGTCGATGCCGCGGACTACGCCGAAGGGTCAGGGTGGGCGCACGTCGAAGGCGGCGACGGCGTCGACATGGGCGTGCCGATCCGCGTCGCGGCGCAGGTGGGCTGCGCCGGCGGCATCCAGCGGGTGCTGTTCGACGATCGCGGCCGGATCGTCTCGCTCGGCACCTCCGGTCGTGTCTTCAACGCGCTGCAGCGACGAGCGATCATCGCTCGCGACGGGGGATGCGTCATTCCCGGCTGCACGATCCCGGCGACGTGGTGCGAGATACATCACGTCACCGAGCACGCAGCGGGTGGCGCCACGCATACCGATAACGGGGTGGCACTGTGCTGGCACCATCACCGCACACTGCACCTGTCCTAGTGGCAGGTGCGCATGCGCGGTGGTGTTCCCGAGATCCGAGGCCCGTCCTGGTGGGACCCCGGGCGCGAATGGCACCGGGCCGGGCGACGACGCGCTCGGGTCAGATCCAGCCCGGCAGCCAGTTGTGGATGAGCCAGAACGGATACGGCACGCTCATGCCCGTCCACACCGGGTAGAAGAACGCCGAGACGAGAACCACCACCACGAGGTAGACGGCAACCGTCCGCCGGCCTGCCGTCCGTCGATGCGGAGGATCGGAGGGGCGTCCGGCGAGCTCGCGCAGCGTCACCACCAGCGCGAGGATGAGGAACGGCACCATGACGATCGTATAGAACTGGAAGATCGTGCGGCTCGGCACGAGCAGCCACGGCACGTAGGTCGCGACGAGGCCGACCAGCGCGATCGTGTGCATCGGGCCGACAGGGCGGCGCTCGATGAGACCCCGGACGAAGCGATACAGCAGAAACAGGGCCGCGGCCACTCCGCCGTACCAGATCAGCGGGTTCGGCACCGACGAGATCACGGCGATGCAGTGATCCGCTCCGCAGTCCGTCGGGTCCGAGCCGACCCAGATCGCTGTCGGGCGCAGCAGCAGCGGCCACTGCCACGCCGGGCTCGCATAGGAGTGTGGGCTGGACAGGCCGATGTGGAACCCGTACATCGACGCGTGGTACTTCCACAGCGCGGCCAGCGGATTGGCATCCGCCCCGCGGTCATAGCCGCCGGAGGTGACCAGCCACCCGGACCACGAGACGAGGTAGGTCAGCATCGCCGGGCCGACCATCAGCAGGAACGAGACGGGTCCCTGCCGCAGTACCGCATCGCTCGGCCACAGCGGGATGCCCGCCCGGCGCCGGGCCAGGGCGTCGGTGATGACGACGTACAGGCCGAAGACGGCCAGGGCGTACAGGCCCGACCACTTCACGGCCGATGCCGCCCCCAGCGACACCCCGGCCGCGACCAGCCAGGGCCGCGACCACAGCACCGGACCCACCAGCCTGACGCGCGCCCCGTCGGCATCCGCTCGGCGCCGGGCCGCGATCCTCGCATCGAGCAGCGGCAGGGAGCGATCGCGGTCGAGCAGCACGAACAGGACGCCGAGCAGGATGAAGAAGGTGAGAACGCCGTCGAGCAGCGCGATCCGGCTCATCACGATGCCGAGACCGTCGATGGCGAGCAGACCGGCGGCGATGGTCGCGAGCACCCGCGAGCGGGTCAGGCGCAGGGCGACGAGATAGAGCACGAGCACCGTCAGAGATCCGAGGATCGCGGTCGTGAGTCGCCAGCCGGCGCTCGAGCCCGGACCCATCAGAGCCATGCCGAGCGCGATGATCCACTTCCCGAGCGGCGGATGCACGACATACGACCCCGCCGTCTGCATCGCGGAGTCGTCGCCGCGGGGCAGCTGCTCGTCGGCGCCGTCGCCCCACTTGCCCTCGTAGCCGAGGTTCCACAGCGACCACGCGTCCTTGACGTAGTAGGTCTCGTCGAACATGATCTCGTGCGGATGCCCCAGATTCGTCAGGCGCAACACCGCGGCGAGCAGCGTGACCAGCAGCGGGGCGAGCCAGCCCAGCACTCGCACGCGAGCCGGATCCGCTGTGCCCCACACGGCGAGTCGCTCCCCGCGCGTCGCCGCAGGCGGCGGCGTCGGGGGCGCGGGGAGGGTCACCTGTTCAGCCTAGGCAATCGGCGCTTCGGAACGGTCGACGCCACCCGCCTAAGCTGGTCGGGTGATCATCCTCGCCGCCACTCCGATCGGCAATCTCGGCGATGCGTCCCGCCGCCTGATCGAGGTGCTCGGCAATGCCGAGATCGTGGTCGCGGAGGACACCCGCACCACCCAGCGTCTGCTGCAGGCGCTGAAGATCGAGAACCGCCCGCGTCTGATCGCGCTGCACGACCACAACGAGAAGCACAAGGCGGCCGAGCTCGCCGAGCTCGCCGAGCAGCACGACATCGTGGTCGTCAGCGACGCGGGGATGCCCGCGGTCAGCGACCCCGGTTACGGCCTGGTCGCAGCCGCCGTCGAACGCGGTGTGACCGTCACCGCGATCCCCGGCCCGAGCGCCGTGCTCATGGCCCTCGCGATCTCGGGCCTGCCCACCGACCGATTCACCTTCGAGGGCTTCCTGCCGCGCAAGCCGGGGGAGCGCCGCTCGGTGCTGACCGCGCTGGCGAGCGAGCGGCGCACCATGGTGTTCTTCGAGTCGCCGTCGCGGCTCGCGTCGTCGCTCGCCGACATGGGCGCGGCCTTCGGCGCCGGGCGGCGGATCGCCGTCTGCCGCGAGCTGACGAAGCTGTACGAGGAGGTGCGCCGCGGCACGCCATCCGAACTCGTCGGCTGGGCCGAGCAGGGCGTGAAGGGCGAGATCGTCGTGGTCGTCGAGGGTTCGGCTCCGGTCGCCGTGTCCGCCGACGACGCGCTCGCACAGGTGCAGGCCCTCGTGGCATCCGGGATCCGCCTCAAAGAGGCGTGCGCCGAGGTCGCCGCCGCGACCGGACTCGGCTCCCGCGACCTCTACCAGTCCGCGCTCGCCGCCCGAAGCGCGTGACGCGAGGTCCGGGAAGGGAGCGTTCTCCCGACCGGGGCAGCTCGGCGGCATCCGCCCCAGGTCACGAATCAGAACACGGCACCGTTCCGGCCTACAATCGTGAGCATGCCCGCAGGCGAGTCCTTCTACATCACCACACCCATCTACTACCCGTCCGACGTGCCGCACATCGGGCACGGGTACACGACGGTGGCCGTCGACACGCTGTCGCGCTGGCACCGCCAGGCGGGTGATGACGCGTGGATGCTCACCGGCACCGACGAGCACGGTCAGAAGATGCTGCGCGCAGCGGCGGCGAACAACGTCACTCCGCAGGAGTGGGTCGACAAGCTGGTCGGCGAGAGCTGGTTCCCGCTGCTGACGACCCTCGACGTGGCGAACGACGACTTCATCCGCACCACGCAGGAGCGGCACGAGAAGAACGTGCAGGTGTTCTTCCAGAAGCTCTACGACGCGGGCTACATCTACGCGGGCGAGTACGAGGCGCTGTACTGCGTGGGCTGTGAGGAGTTCAAGCCCGAGTCCGAGATCGTCGACGGCACCGGCCCGTTCGAGGGACTGAAGGTCTGCGCGATCCACTCCAAGCCGCTCGAGCTGCTGCAGGAGAAGAACTACTTCTTCAAGCTCAGCGAGTTCCAGGATCGCCTGCTCGAGCTGTACAAGACCGAACCCGATTTCGTCCGCCCCGACTCGGCGCGCAACGAGGTCGTCTCGTTCGTGAGCCAGGGCCTCAAGGACCTGTCGATCTCGCGGTCGACGTTCGACTGGGGCATCCCGCTGCCATGGGACGAATCGCACGTCATCTACGTGTGGGTCGACGCGCTGCTCAACTACGTCACCGCGGTCGGCTACGGCGAGGACGACGCGAACTTCGCCCGGCGCTGGCCCGCGTACCACGTGGTCGGCAAGGACATCCTGCGCTTCCACGCCGTGATCTGGCCCGCCCTGCTGATGGCTGCAGGCCTCGAGGTGCCCAAGGGCGTCTTCGCGCACGGCTGGCTGCTCGTCGGCGGCGAGAAGATGTCGAAGTCGAAGCTCACCGGCATCGCACCGACCGAGATCACCGACGTGTTCGGCTCGGACGCGTACCGCTACTACTTCCTGTCGGCGATCGCGTTCGGGCAGGACGGATCGTTCTCGTGGGAGGACCTGTCGGCCCGCTACCAGGCCGAGCTCGCCAACGGCTTCGGCAACCTGGCGTCGCGCACGGTCGCGATGATCCAGAAGTACTTCGACGGCGTCGTGCCGGCGCCCGCCGAGTACGCCGAGCGCGACCGGGTGGTGCAGAAGAAGGTGGCGGATGCCGCGGCCGCCGCCGACGCGGCCATCGAGCACTTCCGCATCGACGAGGCGATCGACGCGATCTGGACGATCGTCGACGACCTGAACCTCTACATCACCGAGAACGAGCCGTGGGCGCTCGCGCGTGATGAGCAGCAGCGCGGCCGCCTCGGCACCGTGCTGTACACCTGCGCGGAGGGCCTGCGCGCGCTCGCCGTGCTGCTGTCGCCGGTGATGCCGCAGTCGACCGCGAAGCTGTGGGACGCCCTCGGCGTCGAGGGCTCGCTCGGCGCGCTCACCGCGCAGCCGATCCGCGAGGCGGGTGCGTGGGGTGCGCTGCAGCCTGGCACCGCCGTGACGACTCTCGCGCCCCTGTTCCCGCGCGTGGAGCAGACCGCCTGAGGCCCTCCGGTCGTCGATCGAGCGAAGCGAGGCGAAACGCATGGCGAACACCTACGTCCGGGCGCGCGACGCCGAGGGGCGCGGAGACCTCCGGTACCCGGCGGCTCCCGAGCCGCTGTCGGTGCCGGTGTACGACAACCATGCGCATCTCGAGATCACCGACGGCGTCGAGCCGCTGAGCCTGGAGGAGCAGCTCGACCGGGCCGCCGAGGTCGGCATCGCCGGTGTCGTCCAGGCCTCCGGTGACATCGAATCGTCGCGTTGGGCGGTGGAAGCCGCGGCATCCGACCCTCGTGTGCTCGCCGCCGTCGCCATCCACCCCAACGACGCACCGAGTTACGCTGCCGAGGGGCGCCTCGACGAGGCGATCGCGGTGATCGACGAGCTCGCGGCGCACCCGCGCACGCGTGCGATCGGCGAGACCGGTTTGGACTACTTCCGCACCGACGAAGCGGGCCGGCCCGCGCAGCACGAGTCGTTCGAGGCGCACATCGCGCTGGCCAAGAAGCACGGCATCGCCATGCAGATCCACGATCGCGATGCGCACGACGATGTGCTCGAGACGCTGACGCGCGTCGGTGCCCCCGAGAAGACCGTCTTCCACTGCTTCTCGGGTGACGACGCGATGGCGCGGATCGCGGCGGATGCCGGGTACTGGCTCTCGTTCGCCGGTAACATCACGTTCAAGAACGCGCAGAACCTGAGGGATGCCCTCGCGGTCACGCCGTTGGATCGCATCCTCGTCGAGACGGACGCGCCGTTCCTCACGCCGGTGCCGCTGCGCGGACGGCCCAATGCGCCGTATCTCGTGCCGCTCACCGTGCGGTTCATGGCCGCGGAGCTCGACGTCGACGTCGACGAGCTGTGCGCGCAGATCGCGGCGAACACGCTCGCGGTGTACGGCGCCTTCGCCTGACCCCTTCGGCCGCTACCGCGTCGCAGCGCCGTCGTCGAGGGCCGGCTTCGCGGCGGCGATGTGGGAGATCTGCCGCCACATCAGCAGCAGGGTCAGCGCCGATCCGGCGAACGCGAACCACCACGGTGCGGTCAGCCCCCATGCCTGCGCGATGAGTCCGCCGAGAGCCTGGCCGATGACCATGCCGCCGAAGACGCCGACCATGTTCACGGAGCCCACCCGGCCCTGCAGCTCGTGCGGAACCAGTCGCTGGCGCACCGTGGTCGAGATCGTGCCCCACACGAAGGCGTAGGCGCCGAATCCGAACATGATCACCAGCGCGACGACACCGCTCGTCGTCAGCGCGAAGGCGAGGTGCATGAGCACCTCGAGCGTGAGGCACACCTTCATGATGGTGGCGAACGAGATGTGCCGCTCCAGCCATCCGAAGCTGAGGGTGCCGAGCAGCCCGCCGACGGCGGACGCGGTGGTCAGCGCGCCGAAGCCGACCGGCCCCATCCCGAGGTGCTCGGTGGCGTAGAGCACGAGGATGCCCCACGGGGCCGCCCACGTGACGTTGAAGGCGAGGATGATCACGATCAGGGTGCGCACCGGCTTGGTGTGCCACGCCCAGCGCAGCCCCTGCCCGATGTCGTGGCGGACCCTGGTCGGATCCGTGCGCGGCGGCACGGGCTGCCGGGCGATCCGAGACACGAGGACGAGCCCCACGGTCACCGCGAGCACCTGAGCGAGGAACGGCCAGAACGATCCCACCGCGAACAGGAACGCACCCAGGGGAGGGCCGGCGAGCTGGTTGGCCACGAGGAAGCCCGCTTGCAGTCGCGCGTTGCCGACGCCGAGGTCGGCGGGCTCGACCATCATCGGCAGCAGGGTGCTCGTGCTCGTGTCGGCGAACACCTCGGCCGTGCCGTACAGGAACGACACGATCAGCACGATCGCGATGTTCGCGGTGCCGGTCACGAGCAGCACCACGAGAGCGGCGACGATGACGGCCCGGATGCCGTGGGCGAGCATCACGAGCATCCGCCGCTCGACACGGTCCGCGATCGCACCGGCGTGCAGCCCGAAGAGAAGCCACGGCAGGAACTGCAGCATCGCACCCGAGGCGACCAGCACCGGAGACGAGGTCATCGACGCGATCAGCAGGGGAGAGGCGGCCAGCGCGATGCCGTCGCCGATGTTGCTCGTCCACGCCGCCGACATCAGCCACCGGAAGTCCCGGCCCAGGCGGCGCGGCGCGATGAGCTCCCCGAGTGCGGTCACCCGCTTGATCTTAGGGGCCGGGCCGGATGCGCGAGAATGGATCCATGACCGTCTCCCTGCTCGGCGCCACCGAGATCCGCCGTCTTGCCGCCGAGCTCGACGTCACCCCCACGAAGAAGCTCGGGCAGAACTTCGTCGTCGACGCCAACACGGTGCGCAAGATCGTGCACGCGGCGAAGGTGCAGGCGGGGGAGCGGGTGGTCGAGATCGGCCCGGGTCTCGGGTCGCTGACCCTGGCGATCCTCGAGGCGGGCGCCTCGGTCACCGCCGTCGAGATCGATCACCGCCTCGCCGAGCGGCTGCCGCAGACGGCGCGCGAGCGCGGCGCGGCGGACGACTCGCTGACGGTGGTGGATGCCGACGCCATGCGCGTCACCGAGCTGCCCGGAGAGCCCACGGTGCTCGTCGCCAATCTTCCCTACAACGTCTCGGTGCCGGTGCTGCTGCACTTCCTCGAGACGTTCGCGTACCTCGAGCGCGGTGTCGTGATGGTGCAGGCGGAGGTCGCCGAGCGTCTGGCCGCGAAGCCGGGGTCGAAGATCTACGGCGCGCCGAGCGTGAAGGCCGCCTGGTACGGCCCGTGGCGGCTGTGCGGCACGGTGTCGCGGCAGGTGTTCTGGCCGGTGCCGAACGTCGACAGTCTGCTCGTCGGCTTCGAGCGCGACGAGACGCCCCGCGGCGACGACGGCGAGCGTCGGCGCACCTTCCAGATCGTCGACGCAGCCTTCAACCAGCGCCGGAAGATGCTGCGCCAGGCGCTGTCCGGTCTCTACGGGGGCTCCGCTGCGGCATCCGCCGTCCTGGAGGCCGCGGGCGTCGCCCCCACCGCACGCGGGGAGGATCTCACCGTCGACGATTACCACCGCATCGCGCTGGTGCAGCCCGAACAGACACCGGTGCCGATAGCCTGACAGCGTGACCGAACCGCGCTTCAACCCCGACGTTCCTGAGATCCACCGACCGTATGCTACGGCCGCTGAGCGGTACCAGCGCTTCGCCTACCGTCAGGTCGGAGCGAGCGGCCTCTACCTGCCGCCGATCTCGCTCGGCCTGTGGTGGAACTTCGGCGACAACATCCCGCTCGACAACCAGCGCGCGCTGCTGCGTCACGCCTTCGACAGCGGGATCACGCACTTCGACCTCGCCAACAACTACGGACCTCCCTACGGCTCGGCCGAGAAGAACTTCGGCCGCATCATGTCGGAGGATCTCGCACCGTACCGGGACGAGCTGATCATCTCGTCGAAGGCGGGCTGGGACATGTGGCCGGGCCCGTACGGCGATCTCGGCAGCCGCAAGTACATCCTCGCCAGCGCGGAGCGATCGCTCACGAGCATGCGCCTGGACTACGTCGACATCTTCTACTCGCACCGCGTCGACCCGGTCACCCCGGTCGAGGAGACCATCGGCGCACTCGACACGCTGGTGCGACAGGGCAAGGCGCTCTACGTCGGCATCTCGTCGTACAGCGCCGAGCGCACCGAGGCCGCGCTCGCCGTGGCACGCGATCTCGGCACCCCCCTGGTGATCCACCAGCCGTCGTACTCGATCCTCAACCGCTGGGTGGAGGACGGCCTGACCGACACCCTGAGAGCGGCCGGCATGGGCGCGATCGCCTTCACGCCGCTTGCCCAGGGGCTGCTCACCGACAAATACCTCGGCGACGGCACCGCCGACCGTGCGCAGAAGCGCCGCTCGATGCCGGACCGTCCGGTGTCCGATGAGGGACTCGCGGTGCTGCGCGGGCTCAACGACATCGCCGCCGACCGCGGACAGACGCTCGCTCAGATGGCGCTGCAGTGGACCCTGCGCGATCCCGTCGTCGTCTCGGCGCTGATCGGCGCCTCGCGGCCCGAGCAGATCGACGAGAACATCGCGGCCGTCGACGGCCCGGCATTCACCGATGACGAGCTCACGTCGATCGACGCGATCGCGCACGGCATCGACGTCAACCTCTGGTCCGTGTCGTCGGAGCTGTGATGGGGCAGAGGCCGGATGCCGTGCACGTCAGGGCTCCCGGCAAGATCAACGTCTACCTGGGCGTCGGTCCGCGGCATGACGACGGCTATCACTCCCTGGCCACCGTCTTCCAGGCCGTGTCGCTGTACGAGGACGTGTACGCATCGGCGGCTGCCGGCTTCACCCTCGAGGTCGACGGCGAGGTGGACGTCTCGGGCGTCCCCCTCGACGACCGCAATCTCGCGATGAGGGCGGCCAAGCTGCTCGCGCAGACCGCGGGGGTGGATGCCGGGGTGCACCTGCGCATCCGCAAGGGCGTGCCCGTGGCCGGGGGCATGGGCGGCGGCTCTGCGGATGCGGCCGCCGCACTCGTCGCGTGCGACGCCCTGTGGGGCACCGAGCTGGGTGCGCATCGCCTGCACGCCCTCGCCGCGCGTCTCGGCGCCGACGTGCCGTTCGCCCTGCACGGCGGCACCGCCGTGGGAGCGGGCCGCGGCGACGAGCTGACCCCGGCGCTCGCCAGAGGACGCTTCGACTGGGTGCTCGTGCTCAGCGAGCAGGGTCTGTCCACCCCGGAGGTGTACGGCCGGCTCGACGCCCTGCGCGCGCAGGAGGGCGCCGTCGCTGACGACCCGCCGATGTCGCTCGACGTGCCGCTCGCCGTGCTGCACGCGCTGCGGGCCGGTGACGCCAGGGAGCTGGCACCTGCCCTGCTCAACGACCTCGAGGCCGCAGCCGTGATCGACCGACCCGATCTCGGTGCCACGCTCATCGACGGCATCCGCTTCGGCGCGCTCGGCGGCCTCGTCTCCGGCTCCGGACCGACCATCGCCCTGCTGTGCGAGAGCTCGGAGCACGCGCGTGCGGTGCAGGATCAGCTGCTCGGCACCGGCCGGCGCGCCCTGCACGTGCACGGTCCGGTGCCCGGCGCCCGACTCGTGGGGTGACGCGAACTCGTGGGGTGAGACGCGAAGAGGGATCCGCCCGATCGGACGGATCCCTCTCTCATGCGGCAGGTCAGCGGACGGTGCCGGCGCGACGCTTGTTGTAGATGTCGAACGCGACCGCGAGCAGCAGCACGAGACCCTTGACGATCTGCTGAGCGGCCTGCGGCACGCCCATCAGCTGCATGCCGTTGGACATCACGGCCATCACCAGACCGCCGACGAGCGCGCCGCCCACCCGGCCGACACCGCCCATGGTCGAGGCGCCGCCGATGAAGCAGGCCGCGATCACGTCGAGCTCGAACATGTTCCCCATGCCCGGCTGGGCGCCGTTGGAGCGCGACGAGAACACCGCGGCGGCGATGCCGGTGAGGAAGCCCATGTTCACGAAGATCCAGAAGTTCACGCTCTTGACGTTCACGCCTGACAGGCGCGCCGCCGAGAGGTTGCCGCCGACGGCGTAGACGTGACGACCGAACACGGTGCGGTTGGTGACGACCTGGTACACGAGGATCAGCACCGCCACGATGATCAGCACGATCGGGAACCCGCGGTTGTACGCGAGCGCCCAGGCGAAGGCGAGCAGCACGGCCGACACGACGACGAGCTTGAGGATGAACAGGAACGCGGACTCGACCGGCTGGTTGTATCCCTGACGTGCACGACGGGTGCGCAGCGAGCTGACGACGAGTCCGACCACGGCGACGAGCCCGATGACCAGCGTGAAGATGTCGACGGTCTGCGGCAGAGCCTTGAGCCCCTGGCCCTGTCCGATGGTGATCGAGCCGAACAGGCTGTCGAGGAAGCCGCTGGCGACGTTGCGGTACTCCTGCGAGAACGGCGAGAGGGACACATTGTTCAGCACCAGCCAGGTCAGGCCGCGGAACAGCAGCATGCCGGCCAGCGTGACGATGAACGCCGGGATGCCGACGATCGCCACCCAGAAGCCCTGCCAGACGCCGACGATGATGCCGACGACGATGGCGGCGATGATGCCGACCCACCAGGGCATGCCGTTCTTGATGACGAGCACGGCCGAGACCGCTGAGGCGAAGGCGAGCACCGAGCCGACCGACAGGTCGATGTGGCCGCCGACGATCACGAGGATCATGCCGAGGGCCATGATCAGGATGTGAGCGTTCTGCAGGACGATGTTCGTCACGTTCTCGGGCGAGAGCAGCTTGCCGCCGGTGGTGATCGTGAAGATCGCGACGATCGCGATGAACGCGATGTAGATGCCGGACGTGCGCAGGTTCTGCGTCAGCAGGTCCTTCACCTCGGTGAAGACGTTGTTCACGCTGCTGCCTCCTTCGTGGAGTTGGGTTCGATGGTCATGAGCGACATGAGCTTCTCCTGGGTCGCCTC
>NZ_MJIR01000078.1:0-8615 GCF_001878835.1 Microbacterium sp. AR7-10
TCGGCGCCGAGCTCGGCGACCAGACGTGTGAGCGGCCGGTCATCGACACGGCGCACCTCGCCCGCCCGCAGGCGAGTGGCGAGCAGGCGAGTGGGGCGGACGGATGCCAGCAGCTGGGCGACCGTGGCGACCTCCGGCCCCACGGCCAGCCCCACCCCGGCCTCCCGCGCCGCACGGTTCACCGCACCCGACCGCAGCGCCGCGGCCGACGACACGAGCACCACCGCAGCCCCGTCGTGCACCGCACCACGCACGTGGACGGCGGCGCGATCGGAGCCGCCGTCCGCGGCGAGCACGGCCAACACGGCATCCAGGGCCGCGGCATCGGCGCCCTCCGCGACCAGCACACCGAGCACCCGACCCCGCACCGGCAGGCCCGCCGCCTGCAGACGGGCGGCGACGTCCGCCTCCCCCGCATGCCTGCCGCTGAGCACCGCATCGACCAGGTCGCGGGCGGGCAGCATGGCCCATTCGGAGGGCCCGTCAGCGAGACGCGCGAGCGCGAGGGCGGTCGCGGCGAGCTCGAGCACGGTCATCCGCCCGGCCGGATGCTCGGGGCCCGGCAGCGCGACGAGGGTGCCCCACCGCACGCCGCGTGCCTCGACCGGCACGGTGAGCAGTCCTGCTCCGGCCCGAGAGCGTGCGGCCCAGTCGGCGAGCACGTCGGTCGGCGTCTGGGCCCAGAGCTCTGCCGTGACCACCTCACGGCTCAGCGTCTCGAGCACGACCGGCGCCCCCAGTGTCTGCGCGGCCGCGTGCACGACCGTGTCGGCCGGGGCGCCGCGCAGCGTCAGGCCGGTGAACAGCTCGTGCAGGCGCTGCCGTTCCTGCAGCGCCTCCAGCTGACCCGCGATGATGCGTCGGTGCACCGCCTCGGTCACCGCCACGAACTTGACCACCCGCTCCAGCGCGATCAGAGCGAGACCGTGCGCGCGGCACGCGACGATCAGAGCGGGCGGCGCGACGGGGAACCGAGCGCCGAGCTCGAGCACGACGCCGGCGACCCCGGCAGCGGCGAGGCTCGCCGCGACGGCGCGCAGCGACGCATCCGTCCCGCTCCACCCGGCCGCCGTCGTCAGCAGCAGCTCGCCGCCGTCGAGCAGACCGGCGACCTCGGCACTGTCCGAGACGTGCACCCAGCGCACGCGGGCGTCGAGGGCAGACCCGCCGACGAGCACCTGCGGATCGCCCGCCACCAGCACAGGGGTGTCGAGCACATCGCGCACCCGGGGCAGCGCCACGTCATCCAGACGATCTGTCCGAAGCCGACCATCTTCCATACGCTCTGCGGGCATCCCCCTATTCTCGCTCCCGGGAACATGGAACACGAGCCAGACGGCCGTTCCGGTCATTCTGTGCGACCAGCCCGCGAACCTCGATGAGGAGCATTTCCGTGACCACGATCCGTCACTACATCGACGGCGCCGAGACCGGCGCCGTCGACCGCACCCTGCCGGTGTACAACCCTGCGACCGGGGTGGCGCACCGCCAGGTCGCGGCCGCCAGCGCAGAGGAGGTCGAGGCGGCGATCGCCGCCGCCAAGGCCGCGCAGCCCGCGTGGCGGGCATCCAGCCTCATCAAGCGCGCCGACGTCTTCTTCCGCCTCCGCCAGATCCTCGCGGAGCGCACCGACGAGCTCGCCGCGATCGTCACCAGTGAGCACGGCAAGGTGCTCTCGGATGCGGCCGGCGAGGTGTCGCGCGGCATCGAGAACGTCGAGTTCGCGGCCGGCCTTCTGCACCACCTCAAGGGCGAGCGTGCCGAGCAGGTGTCGCGCGGCGTCGACGTGCACTCGGTCAAGCAGCCCGTCGGGGTGGTGGCCTGCATCACCCCGTTCAACTTCCCGGTGATGGTGCCGCTGTGGATGGTCGCCTCGGCGATCGCGTGCGGCAACACCGTCGTGCTCAAGCCCAGCGAGAAGGACCCGTCAGCCGCGAACTGGCTGGCCAAGGCCTTCCAGGAGGCGGGCCTGCCCGACGGCGTGCTCAACGTCGTCAACGGCGACAAGGTCGCCGTCGACGCGCTGCTCGACTCGACCGACGTCGGCGCGGTGAGCTTCGTCGGCTCCACCCCGATTGCGAAGTCCATCTACCAGCGCGCGGCGGCGAGCGGCAAGCGCGTGCAGGCACTGGGCGGCGCGAAGAACCACATGGTCGTCATGCCCGACGCCGACATCGACGGCGCGGCCACGGCCGCCATCTCGGCCGCCTACGGATCGGCCGGCGAGCGCTGCATGGCCGTGTCGGTGCTGGTCGCCGTCGGCGACATCGCAGACGACCTGATCGACGGCATCCGCACCCGCATCGCCGATCTGCGCATCGGCGACGGGACCGACCCCTCGAGCGAGATGGGCCCGCTGATCACCCGCGAGCACCGCGACAAGGTCGAGTCCTACGTCGCCGGCGCGGCGGCCGAGGGCGCGACCGTCGTCGTCGACGGCACGCAGAAGCGGTTCGACGGCGACGGGTTCTTCACCGGCGTGACCCTGCTCGACAACGTGCGCCCCGGCATGAAGGTGTACGAAGACGAGATCTTCGGCCCCGTGCTCTCGGTCGTGCGCGTCGACAGCTATGCCGACGCAGTCGAGCTGATCAACGCGAACGCGTTCGGAAACGGCACCGCGATCTTCACCCGCGACGGCGGCACCGCGCGTCAGTTCGAGTTCGACATCGAGGTCGGCATGGTCGGCGTGAACGTGCCGATCCCCGTGCCGGTCGGCGCGTTCTCGTTCGGCGGCTGGAAGAGCTCGCTGTTCGGCGACTCGCACATCTACGGCCCCGAGTCGATCAACTTCTACACGCGCTCGAAGGTGGTCACCACGCGCTGGCCCGACCACACCCCCGCGCAGGTCGACCTCGGCTTCCCGAGCAACCACTGAGCGAGGACGATCATGACCATGAGTCGGTACACCGATCGGCACGGAGCGACGCACACCCTGCCGGATGCCGAGGCCGACGCGCAGGTGCGCGCCGATGACCGCGCGCACGTCTTCCACTCCTGGAGCGCCCAGGCGCTCATCGACCCGGTTCCGGTCGCGGCCGGGGCGGGATCGACGTTCTGGGACTACGCCGGCACCGGGTACCTCGACTTCGGGAGCCAGCTGGTGAACCTGAACCTCGGGCACCAGCATCCGGATCTCGTCGCGGCGATCCAGCAGCAGGCCGGACGCCTGGCGACCATCCAGCCGTCGATCGCGAACGACGTGCGCGGCGAGCTCGCCCGGCTGATCGCCGACGTCGCGCCGGACGGCCTGGAGAAGGTGTTCTTCACCAACGGCGGCGCCGAGGCCAACGAGTACGCGGTGCGCCTCGCGCGCCAGTCGACGGGGCGCCGCAAGGTGCTCTCGATGTACCGCAGCTATCACGGCTCGACGTCGACGGCGATCTCACTCACCGGCGATCCGCGGCGGTGGGCGAACGATGTCAGCGACACCGGCGCGGTGCGCTTCTTCGGGCCGTACCTGTACCGCTCGCCGTTCCACGCGTCGACCCCGCAGGAGGAGTCGCAGCGGGCTCTCGAGCACCTCGAGCAGACGATCCTGCTCGAGGGCCCCGCGACGATCGCCGCGATCATCATCGAATCGGTGGTCGGCACGAACGGCGTGCTCGTGCCGCCGCCCGGATACCTGCAGGGGGTGCGCGAGCTGTGCGACCGGCACGGCATCGTGTACATCGCCGACGAGGTCATGGTCGGCTTCGGGCGCATGGGCGAGTGGTTCGCGTTCCAGGCGTACGGCGGGCAGCCCGACCTGATCACCTTCGCGAAGGGCGTGAACTCGGGCTACGTGCCGCTGGGCGGCGTGGTCATCTCCGACCGCATCGCCGCGCACTTCGACACGACGCCGTTCGCGGGTGGACTCACCTACTCTGGGCATCCGCTCGCGTGCGCCGCCGGTGTGGCGACGTTCGAGGTGTTCGCGCGCGACGGGATCCTCGAGCGGGTGCGCGACCTCGGCGAGCGCGTCGTCGAGCCGACGCTGCGCTCGTGGGCGTCGAGGCATCCGAGTGTGGGCGAGGTGCGCGGGCGCGGACTGTTCTGGGCCGTCGAGCTGGTGCGCGACCGGGAGACCCGTGAGCCGCTCGTGCCGTTCAACGCGTCGGGGGCGGATGCCGCGCCGATGGGCGCGTTCGCCGCGGCGGCGAAGAAGGCCGGCGTCTGGCCGTTCGTGCACTTCAATCGCACGCACATCGCGCCGCCGCTGGTGATCACCGAAGACGAGCTGGTGCGCGGGCTGTCGGCGATAGACGAGGCTCTCACGGTGGCCGACGGGTTCACGGACTGACGCGGGCCTCGTCCGCCCGGTCCGCCGGCTCGGCTCGGTCGGGGTGCGAGGTCAGAAACGTACGTCCCGCAGCCGGATTCCGTACCCAACTGACCCCGCGCCCCGGGAAGACGGGGCGATGCTCGATACGCTGATGCCGTGGAGGACGAGTCGCAGACAGAGGTGACGCAGACAGCCGAGGGGCCCGTGCGCGGCATCCGCCGACCGGACGGATCGCTGGCGTTCCTCGGCATCCCGTACGCCGCCCCGCCCACCGGCCGTCGACGCTTCCAGCCCCCGCAGCCGGTCGCCCCGTGGACCGAACCGCTCGACGCAACCCGATACGGCCCGACGCCGCAGCGCCGCGAGGAGCCGAATGCGATCATCCCTGAGCCGAGCGTTCCCGGCACGGCGACGCTGAATCTCAACGTCTTCACCGCGTCCTCCAGCGGAGCTCGACCCGTGCTGGTGTGGATCCACGGCGGCGGGTACTCGTCGGGCTCCTCGGCGAGCCCGTGGTACGACGGCCGCACCTTCGTGCGCGACGGGATCGTCGTGGTCACGATCTCGTACCGGCTGGGCTTCGACGGCTTCGGGGTGATCGACGGGGCACCCGACAACCGCGGAGTGCGCGACTGGCTCGCGGCACTCGAGTGGGTGCAGCGCAACATCGCCGCATTCGGCGGCGACCCCGCACGCGTGACGATCGCGGGGCAGTCCGCCGGTGGCGGGGCGGTGCTCACCCTGCTCGGGATGCCCGAGGCGCAGCACCTGTTCCGCGCGGGCATCTCGATCAGCGGCGCCCTCGGCGACCTCCCGCGCGACCGGGCGCGTCGGCGCAGCGAGCTCCTGGCATCGATGGTCGGCTGCGAGCCGACCCTCGACGGCTTCCGCGGCGTGAAGGAGCGCGCGCTCACACGGCGCCAGTACGAAGCATCCCTGCTCGGCAAGACCGGCCTCGCGGCGACGACCGCCACGCTCACCGACGGCCTCCCCTGGGGGCCGGTGGTCGACGGCGACCTGCTCACCCGGCCGACCGTCGATTCGTACGCCGCCGGCGTGGGCGCCGACAAGCCGCTGCTGCTGGGCGCGACCGACGACGAGTTCACGATGGTGTTCGATCGCGCCCCGCGCATCCTGCGCTGGGTGCCGGTGCCGCTCGCGCTGCTGATCGTCGAGAAGACCCATGCGCTGCGCCGGCGCTGGCGCCGGGCGAACCGGACGCGACGCGACGCGGGTTCGGCTCTCGGCCGTTTCGTCACCGACCGGGTGTTCCGCTCCCTCGTGGTGCGGATCGCCGAGACCCGACGGGATGCCCGCACCTGGGTGTACCGGTTCGCCTGGGCGTCACCGACGAACGGGTGGTCGTACCACTGCCTGGACGTGCCGTTCTGGTTCGACTGCCTCGACGACCCGCACGTCGCGCGCATCGCCGGCGAAGATCCTCCGCAGCGCCTCGCCGACGAGATGCACGCCGCTGCGGTGGCGTTCATCCGCGACGGCGACCCCGGCTGGCCGACCTGGCGCACCGAGCCCGGCACCACGCGAGTGTTCGGCGACCACCCTGAACTGTCGCGCGCGGCCTACGACGACGCCCTGCCGCTGGTCTGAGGGCCCGGCTCCGGCATCCGGTTTTCCCCGCCCCCGCCCGGTGGGCCCAAGTGGCCGCCTCACCCGCCGCGACCCGACCCTTCGGGACCAGCGGATGCCAGGCGGGGCGCCACCGCGCATTGACTGGGCCCATGTGGCCGCCTCACCTCGCGGGAGGCGGCCCTTCGGGACCAGCGGATGGCCACGAGGGCGCCGGCTCGCGCAGCGAAACTCCGCGGCGGCGCGACGAAGATGCGCAATCCGCATTGATTCCTCATCTGCCCGGCTCCTACGGTCACTGCCAACGACCGAAGGAGTTCGCATGTTCACCCCCACCCGTCGCACCGTCCTCCAGCTGGGCGGCGTCGCCGTGGCATCGGCACTGCTCATGGATATCGCCCGCCCGCTGACGGCCACCGCCTCTCTGCGGCCGCTCGGAGTCGGCGCCCCCGAGATCGAGGCGCTGCGCGCCCGGTGGGTGGAGACGCTCACCGGACGCAGCGTCATCACCGGGTCGCCGGCGACCTTCGCCGCGGCGATCGCTCGGCAGGATCGAGGCACCGACGCGCTGCTCGCGAAGGTGAGCCCCACAGCCACCCGCTACTTCTCCGACCAGGACTGGTCGATCGGCGCCACCGAGATCGCCAAGTCCAACTCGATGCGCATGAACTACTCGGGCATCCAGAACATGGCCGTATCGTGGGCGACGCCGGGGTCGAAGCACGAGGGCTCGGACGTCGTTCTTCAGGCGGCGCTGCGCGGACTCGCCCACATGCACGAGCGCGTCTACAACCCCGACACCGAATGGTGGGGCAACTGGTGGTCGTGGAACATCGGTGCCGCCCAGCCGCTGGCGAACACGATGGCCCTGCTGCACGACGAGCTCGACCAGGCCGAGATCGACGCGTACTGCGCATCCATCGACCATTTCCTCCCCAACCGGGACCCGCGGATGCAGCTGCACCCGACGGGGCCGCAGGCGTCGGACGGCGCAAACCGGGTGGACATCTGCCAGGCGATCATCGTGCGGGCGATCGCCCAGCCCGACCCGGAGCTGCTGCGCACCGCGGTGGCCGCGCTCAGCGACACCTGGCAGTACATCACCGCGGGCAACGGGTTCTTCCGCGACGGCTCGTTCGTGCAGCACTCCACGATCGGATACACCGGCACGTACGGGCTCGTGCTGCTGGGCGGGCTGGCCAAGCTCTTCGCCCTGCTCGCCGGCACCGGCTTCGACGTCACCGACCCCAGCCGGGCCAACGTCAACGGATTCGTGGAGAGCTCCTTCGCGCCGCTCATGTTCCGCGGTCAGATGATGGATGCGGTGCGCGGCCGGGCCGTCGCGCGATACGCCGAGCGCAGCATCACCAACGGCAACGACCTGATCGAGCACACCCTGCGGCTGGCCCAGTCCGCCGACGCCGAGACCGCGGCACGCTGGCGCGGCCTGTGCCGCCAGTGGATCGAGAGCAACTCGGCGGCGAACATCACCGTGACGACGAGCATCGTGCGCCTGTCGCTGGTCACCGAGCTGCTCAGCTCGGATGCGCAGGCGGTCGCGGACCCGACCGGTCCCCGGCTGTTCCCGGCGATGGACAGGCTCGTGCACCGCGCCGCCGACGGCTCGTGGGCTCTCGCCGTGGCGATGTGCTCGAACCGGATCGCCTGGCACGAGGGCACGGGCGCGGAGAACTTCGAGGGCGTGAAGACCAGCCAGGGAATGACCTACCTGTACCTGCGCGGCGACGAGGATCACTTCGACGACGAATTCTGGTCGACCTCCGATCTGGCGGCACCTCCCGGCACCACGGTCGATCTGACCCCGCTGCCGCGCAACCCCGAGGGCGAGTGGGGCGAGCGCACGCCCGACAACGAGTGGACGGGCGGGGTCACCTTCGAAGACACCGCCCTCGCCGCCATGCATCTCGTCGCTCCCGGAGGGACGGGCTTGGTGGCGCGCAAGATGTGGGTAACGCTTCCGGATGCCTACATCGCCCTGGGCGCGGACATCTCCACGCGCAGCGACGGCGAGGTGCGCACGATCATCGAGCATCGCAACCTCGGCACCTCCGCGCGCCGGCTGCTCGTCGACGGCACGGCGGTGACGGCTCGGCAGACGGTCGAAGGGGCGCGGTGGGCGCACCTGGAGGGCGTCGGCGGCTATGTGCTTCTCGACGGCCCTGCCGATCTCGTGGCCGGGATCGAGGAGCGCGAGGGCACCTGGCGGCGCAACAGCACCAACGCCGCCGCCGGCACCGATGTGCTGCAGCGCCGCTGGTACGGAACGCTGAGCCTGTCCCACGGCGTGGGCGCCGCGGCGAGCGGCGGGTACGCATATGCCGTGCATCCCGGAGCGGATGCCGATGCCACCGCCGCCGCGCGCGATCGGCGCTTCCAGGTGATCCGCAACGACGGCGTCGCGCAGGCGGTTCAGCTGTCGACGCACGTCACCGCCGCAGCCTTCTGGGCGGCCGGCAGCGCCGGTGCGCTCACCTCCGACCGTGCGGCCTGCGTGATCGCGCGCATCACGCCGGGCATGACGCGGATGTCGGTCAGCGACCCGACGCAGAGCGGCGCAACTCTCGTGATCGACGTCGCCGGAAGCCGCGCGACGAGGGTCAAGGGCGACGACGCGGACCGCGTCAGGTTGGCCCGCCGCGGCGACGGCATCCGGCTCACCATCGACACCACCGGCACGGCGGGCACGACCCTGGAGTTCTCCCTGCACCGCTGATCGGGCCGCCCTCCGGCATCCGCTGGGCCC
>NZ_MJIR01000078.1:8642-12917 GCF_001878835.1 Microbacterium sp. AR7-10
TCCGCTGGGCCCAGGTGGCTGCCTCTCTCGAAGGAAAGCGACCATTCGGGACCACCGAGCACGAGCATCCCCGCCCGCACGCCGTCGGCCGGGCTCGAATGGTCGCCTCACCCGAGAGGAGGCGACCATATGGGCCCAGCCGGCGCGAAGAGCGAAGCGAGCAAGCGCAGCCCGACCCGCGACTCAGCGCACAGGCTCGAGCAGCGGGACGTCGTAGCGGTGCGGGGTGCCGAAGCGGTGCGCGGTGATCGACACGGCCTGCTCGCGCACGAAGGTGAGCATCTCGACGCGGCCGGCCGAGACCACCGGGTTCGCGTAGATCGCCAGGCTCGGCGAGCCCTCGACGGCCGTCGCGGTCTCGAGCGCGTCGGCGCCGATCAGGCGCACGCGTCCGCCCGCGGCGGCGAGGCGACGGGCGTGCCCGGCCCACGCCTGGGCGTCCTCGGTCACTACGACGACATCGTGCGCACCCAGCCAGGTGACGACCGGCGCGGGCAGAGCGGATGCCGTGCTCACCGTCACCCGTGCGCGCAGCCGCGCGCCGGCGGCGGCGACGCGCAGCAGCTCGGCGACACGGCCGCCCTCGTAGCGGATCGTGACGGGCAGCGCCTGGTAGCGCAGCGCGTTCTGCTCGGTGACCAGACCCGTGGCATCCCGCACGATGCCGAACTCGGCGGCCAGCGCGTCGATGTCGGTGGCCAGCGCGCCGCGCAGCCACTCGGCGTCGGCACCGTCGACGAGTGCGACGGCCGACGACGCGAGCGCGTCGAGCGAGGTGCTCGTCTGCACCGTGGCATCCGTCCACTCCGCCAGCCCGACGAGGTAGTTCGGGCCGCCCGCCTTGGAGCCGGCGCCGACGGCGGCCTTCTTCCAGCCGCCGAACGGCTGCCGCTGCACGATGGCACCGGTGGTTCCGCGGTTGACGTACACGTTGCCGGCCTGGATGTTCGCCAGCCACTGCTGCACCTCGTCGACGTCGAGGGAGTGGATGCCGCTGGTCAGGCCGTAGTCGATGTCGTTGACGATGTCGATCGCCTCGGTCAGCGAGTCGGCGGTCATCACCCCGAGCACGGGTCCGAAGTACTCGACCCGGTGGAACTCGCTGCCGCGCTGCACCCCGTCGCGGATGCCGGGGGTCCAGAGCTGGCCGGCGTCGTCGAGCTTCTCAGGCTCCAGCATCCAGGACTGTCCCGGGTGCAGTTCGGTGAGCGCGCTGAGCAGCTTGCCCTCGGCCGGTCCGATCAGCGGTCCGATGCGGTTTCTGCCGTCTTCCGGCATGCCCACCTCGTAGGCGCGCACGGCATCGATGAGCTGACGACGGAACCGCTCCGACTTCGCGACCGACCCCACGAGCACGACGAGCGAGGCGGCCGAGCACTTCTGGCCGGCGTGACCGAAGGCCGAGTACGCGACATCCTTCGCGGCGAGGTCGAGGTCGGCGGCAGGAGTGACGATGATCGCGTTCTTGCCGCTCGTCTCGGCGAGCAGCGGCAGGTCGGCACGGAATCCGCGGAACAGCTCGGCCGTCTCGTAGCCGCCGGTGAGGATGACGCGGCCGACGGCCGGGTCGCTGACCAGCTGCTCACCCAGCGAGCGGCCGTCGAGCTGCACGTACTGCAGCACGTCGCGAGGCACTCCGGCCTCCCACAGCGCCTCGACCATCACGGCGCCCGAGCGGCGCGCCTGGCGGGCGGGCTTGATGATCACCGGCGACCCGGTGGCGAGCGCGGACAGGGTGGATCCGGCGGGGATGGCGACCGGGAAGTTCCACGGCGGGGTGACCACGGTCAGCCCGACCGGCTGCATGAGCGCGCCGTCGACCTCGGCGAGCTTCTTGGCGCTCTCGGCGTAGTAGTGCGCGAAGTCGATCGCCTCCGACACCTCGGGGTCGCCCTGCTCGATGATCTTGCCCGCCTCGGAGCCCATGACCTCGAGCAGGTCGGCCCGACGCGCCTCGAGGATGTCGCCCGCGCGGTGCAGGATCTCGGCGCGGCCGGCGGCGCCGAGTGCGCGCCATGCCTCACCGGATGCCACGGCCGCAGCGATCCGCTCGGAGACCTGCTCGGCGGTGCTGAGCGTGTTGGCGGCGACCGTGTCGGCACCGAGGGTCGAGTTCTTCATGCGGGCGCGGATCCCGTCGGCCCAGGCACGGTTGGCTGCCAGCGACGGGTCGGTGTCGGGGGTGTTCTGGAAGACGTACCCCTCCTGGGTCCCGGAGCCTGACCCCTCCTGGGTCCCTGAGCCTGCCGAAGGGTCTGGCAGCTGACGGTTCTGCGTGCGGTTGGCTGCCGGCACCTCGGTCGGGATGGTCTGGATGGATGCCAGGAAGCGCTGCTTCTCGCGCTCGAACAGCGCCGGATCGGTGTCGAGATCGAACACGGCCGACATGAAGTTCTCGTGCGAGGCGCCCTCTTCGAGACGGCGGATCAGGTAGGCGATCGCGACGTCGAACTCATCGGGGTGCACCACGGGGGTGTAGAGCAGCAGCGACCCGACCGTGCGCTTGACGACTTCGGCCTGGGCGGTGGCCATGCCGAGCAGCATCTCGAATTCGATCCCGTCGGTCACGCCGCGCCTCTTCGCGAGCAGCCAGGCGAGGGCGATGTCGAACAGGTTGTGACCGGCGACGCCGATGCGCACGTTGCCGATGTGCTCCGGGCGCAGCGAGTACTCGAGCACCGCCTTGTACGACGAGTCGGACTCCTGCTTGCTCGACCAGGTTGCGAGCGGCCAGCCGTGCGTCTCGGCATCGACCGTCTCCATCGGCAGGTTGGCGCCCTTCACGACGCGCACCTTGATCGGCGCCCCGCCCGAGGCGACGCGGGCGGCCGCCCACTCCTGCAGACGCATCATCGCCGAGAGCGCGTCGGGCAGGTACGCCTGCAGCACGATGCCCGCCTCGAGGTTCTTGAACTCGGGACGGTCGAGGATGCCGGTGAAGACCGCGATGGTGAGGTCGAGGTCCTTGTACTCCTCCATGTCGAGGTTGATGAACTTCTGACCGCCCGGGCCGCCCTGCGCGGCGATCCGGTACAGCGGCAGCAGCGCCTCGACGGCGTCGGCGACGGCATGGTCGAAGGCCCACGGGCTGTGCGGGGCGACGGTGGAGGAAACCTTGATCGACACGTAGTCGACGTCGTCGCGCTCGAGCAGGCGACGGGTGCCGTCGAGGCGGCGCTTGGCCTCTTCGCGGCCCAGGATGGCCTCGCCGAGCAGGTTGATGTTGAGCTTCACGCCCTGCGACTCGCGGATGTGCTTGATCGCCGCACCCAGCTTCTCGTCGCGGGCGTCGACGATCAGGTGGCGCACCATCTGGCGCAGCACGGCGCGGGCCGACGGCACGACGACACCGGGCAGGATGCCGGCGGTCGCACCACCGAGGCCGATCGCGGCGCGCATCGGCGCGGGCAGGAAGCCCGGCGTCAGCGGCACGAGCTCCTTGAGCTTGGTCGCCGCGACCTTGAGGTCTTCGGGGCGCACGACGCCGTCGACGAATCCGACGGTGAAGTCGAGGCCGTTCGGGTCGCGCAGCACTCCCGCGAGACGCTCGCCGGCGGCATCCGTCGGCACGTCGCGACTCTCGACAAGCCACTTCTTCACCAGGGCGACGGCGTCGTCGCCGAGTGAGGCGAGTTCGGCGATGGATGCTTCGGAGGCGGGCGCAGGAGTGCTCATTGCTACAGGATGCCGCCGCGCACCGTACAAGAAAAGCGATCGTTTCTGAATGATAATGTTCGATGAAAACGAAGAATGAGGAGAGTCCCGCATGTTCGAGCTGAGGCGGCTGAGACTGCTGCACGAACTCGCGCTGCGCGGCACGATCGCCCAGGTCGCCGCCTCGCTCTCGTACTCCCCCTCGACCGTCTCGCAGCAGCTCGCCCTGCTCGAGAAAGAGGCCGGAGTCACGCTGCTCGAACCCGACGGACGCAGGGTGCGTCTGACCCCGCAGGGACGGATGCTGGCCGAGCACGCCGCCCGGGCTCTCGAGCTCGACGAAGAGGCCCGCGCGGCGCTGACAGCGCACGCGGGCTGGGAGCCGGTGCGCATCGCTGCGATGCCCACCGCGGCGCAGAGCATCGCGCCGGCCGCGCTGTCCCTGCTCGCCGAGCGCGCCCCGGGCCTGCGTGTCGAGCTCGCCGAGCTGCCGCCCGAAGAGAGCCTGTTCGAGCTGTGGGCGCGGCGGTTCGACCTGGTGATCGCCGGGCAGTATCCCTGTCTCTTATACACATCTGACGCTGCCGACGAACCCACGGGGGGTGATTTCGGTGGTCGCCG
>NZ_MJIR01000079.1:0-19154 GCF_001878835.1 Microbacterium sp. AR7-10
TCGCGGGCGATCCGATCGAAGATGGTCTGCTCCATATCCGCGATGCTCTCGTCGCTCAGCCGCGGCAGCCCGTTCTGCTCGTTCATGCGTCTCTCACTTCCTTCACCGCGCCGCGAAGTCGCGAACGCACCCGGGAGAGACGGTTGCGAACGGCAGCGTGGCTCACCCCCAGCTGCGCGGCGGCGGCCTCGTAGGCGTAGCCCTCCACCGCGCACAGCTGGAAGATCTCCCGATCGGTGTCGCCGAGTCGCTGAACCTCCGCCGCGATCCGCTCCGCGAGCGACGCCGCGATGACCTGGTCCTCGACGCACACCGTGCCGGGAAGCGTGTCGTCGACGGCATCCGCGGTGTTCATGCTGTCGCGGCGCAGCCGTCGCAGGCGATTCGCCGCCTGAAAGCGGCAGATGGTCGCGAGCCACGGCAGCAGCGACTCGCCGGCCAGCTCGAGGCCGGGCAGCTTGCGCCAGGCGACCACGAACGTCTCCTGCACGACGTCCTCGGCGTCGGAGGGCGAGCCGAGGAGCCCGTGCGCGATCCAGTAGACGGGGCGCACGTGGGCGCGGTAGATGGCTCGGAACGCATCCTGATCACCCGATGCGGCTCGAGCGGCCCACTCGCGGTCCTGCGTGCTGTTCGGCATGCCTCTTCCGTTCGCCGTCGCCTCTCTGAGTGTCTCTCATATGAAGGTGTCGCGGAACAGGCGACCGTCTCAGAATCCGCTACGATCGATTCAGCGAGGGGGAGTATCCCGACATCGCGCGGATCGTCATCACGAGCACCATCAAAGCTGCTCCGGCCGCGTGACGCATGTCACACATGCGGGGAGAGACTTTCGGCATTCACCGCACCCTCCGAAAGGCACCCGTCCTTTGATTCCCGTCTGGTTCGAAGTCACGTCCCTCATCGTGCTCACCGTGATCCTCATCGCGGATCTCCTGCTCATCCTCAAGCGGCCGCACATCCCCTCGACCAAGGAATCCAGCCTCTGGGTGGCGTTCTACGTCGCGCTCGCCCTGATCTTCGCCGGAACGCTGTTCTTCTTCGGTGACACGAAGTCGTCGCTCGACTTCCTCACCGGCTGGGCGATGGAGTACAGCCTCTCGATCGACAACCTGTTCGTCTTCGTGCTGATCATGACGCAGTTCTCGGTGCCGCGTCGCTATCAGCAGGAGGCGCTGATGGTCGGCATCATCATCGCGCTGATCCTGCGCGCGATCTTCATCCTCATCGTCGGCGCCGCCGTCGAGCATCTCAGCCCGATCTTCTACATCTTCGGCGCGTTCCTCGTCTTCACCGCGATCCGTCAGGCCATGCCCGACAAGGAGCAGGAGGACGCGAAGACCGAGAACTTCATCGTCCGTCAGATCCGCCGCGTCATCCCGATCAGCGACGAGTACGACGGACCGAAGCTGCGCACCGTGGTGGGCGGACGCAAGATCTTCACCCCGATGCTCATCGTCTTCGTCTCGCTCGGCGTCACCGATCTGATGTTCGCGGTGGATTCCATCCCGGCCATTTTCGGCGTCACGACCAACCCGTTCATCGTGTTCACCGCGAACCTGTTCGCGCTGATGGGTCTGCGCCAGCTCTACTTCCTGCTCGGCGACCTGCTCGACCGCCTGCGCTACCTGCATTACGGAGTGGCCTTCATCCTCGCGTTCATCGGCGTCAAGCTGATCCTGCACGCCATGCACGAGAACGAGCTGCCGTTCATCAACAACGGGCAGCCGATCGAGTGGGCTCCCGACATCAACAACTGGGTCTCGCTCGGCGTGATCTTCTCCTCGATGGCCGTGGCCACCATCGCCAGCCTGGTCGCATCGCGACGTGACAGGAGAGCAGCCGTCGAGAGCTGAGCTCGACCGGTTCCGCAGTGTGAAACACACCGGAGGGCCACCCGTCGCCGCCGTGTAAACTGACCGGCATGCGGCGGGTGGTTCTTCTTCTTAGCAGCCGCGACGGGACCTCGATCTAAGGCCTTCCTCGTCGCGGAGTCCATCATGGGCCGACTCTTCGAGCCATCTAAGGAACACACCGCATGACCAGCAGCACAGCAGCGCCGCGCACCCTGGCCGAGAAGGTCTGGAACGATCACCTCGTCGTCAAGGGCGAGAACGGCGAGCCCGACCTCATCTACATCGACCTCCACCTGGTGCACGAGGTCACCAGCCCGCAGGCGTTCGACGGGCTGCGCGCCGAGGGCCGCCCGCTTCGCCGGCTCGATCTGACGATCGCGACCGAAGACCACAACACCCCCACCCTCGCGATCGACAAGCCGATCGCCGACCTCACCAGCCGCACGCAGATCGAGACGCTGCGGCGCAACGCGGCGGAGTTCGGCGTGCGACTGCACTCGCTCGGAGACGCCGAGCAGGGCATCGTGCACGTGGTCGGCCCGCAGCTCGGTCTCACGATGCCTGGCATCACGGTGGTCTGCGGTGACTCGCACACCTCCACCCACGGCGCGTTCGGCGCGATGGCGTTCGGCATCGGCACCAGCGAGGTCGAGCACGTCATGGCCACCCAGACGCTGCCGCTCAAACCGTTCAAGACCATGGCCGTCAACGTCGAGGGCACCCTGCGACCCGGCGTCACCGCGAAGGACATCATCCTCGCCGTGATCGCGAAGATCGGCACCGGCGGCGGGCAGGGGTACGTGCTCGAGTACCGCGGCAGCGCCATCCGGGCTCTGTCGATGGAGGGCCGCATGACGATCTGCAACATGTCGATCGAGGCGGGGGCCCGAGCGGGCATGGTCGCCCCCGACGAGACCACGTTCGCATACGTCAAGGACAAGCCGCACGCCCCGCAGGGGCAGGACTGGGACGACGCGGTCGCCTACTGGCGCACGCTGCCGACGGACGAGGGCGCGACATTCGACGCCGAGGTGTTCATCGACGCCGATCAGCTGGAGCCGTTCGTCACCTGGGGCACCAACCCGGGCCAGGGCAGCTCGCTGTCGTCGTCCGTGCCCGACCCGGCCGCGATCGCCGATGCCAACGAGCGCGCCGCCGCCGAGCGTGCGCTCGAGTACATGGACCTCACCCCCGGCACCCCGCTGAAGGAGGTGAAGGTCGACGCCGTCTTCATGGGCTCCTGCACGAACAGCCGCATCGAGGACCTGCGCGCCTTCGCGTCGATCATCGACGGGAAGAAGAAGGCCGACGGCGTTCGCGTCATGGTCGTTCCCGGCTCCGCACGCGTGCGCCTCGAGGCGGAGGCCGAGGGGATTGACAAGATCGTCGAGGCGTTCGGTGCCGAGTGGCGCTTCGCCGGATGCTCGATGTGCCTGGGCATGAACCCCGACCAGCTCGCCCCGGGGGAGCGCTGTGCGTCGACGTCGAACCGCAACTTCGAGGGACGTCAGGGCAAGGGCGGCCGCACCCACCTCGTCTCGCCGCTGGTCGCCGCCGCGACCGCGATCCGAGGCACGCTGTCGAGCCCCGCAGACCTGGAAGCGAGCATCTGATGGAGAAGTTCACCACCCACACCGGCATCGCCGCTCCGCTGAAGCGCTCGAACGTCGACACCGATCAGATCATCCCGGCGGTGTTCCTCAAGCGGGTCACCAAGACGGGCTTCGAGGACGCCCTGTTCCACGGATGGCGTCAGGATCCGGAGTTCGTGCTCAACCAGGCGCCGTACCAGGGCGCATCCGTGCTGGTCGCCGGGCCCGACTTCGGCACCGGATCCAGCCGCGAGCACGCCGTCTGGGCGCTGCGCGACTTCGGATTCAAGGTCGTGCTGTCGTCGCGCTTCGCCGACATCTTCCGCGGCAACTCGGGCAAGCAGGGCCTGCTCGCCGCGACCGTCGACGACGCCGACATCGAGCGGATCTGGGAGCTGATCGACGAGCAGCCTGGTCGACCGGTCACGGTCGATCTCGAGGCCCGCACGGTGACCGTGCCCGGCGCGACCCCCGCCTCCGAGGCTGTCTTCCAGGCCTCCATCGGGATCGACGATTACACTAGATGGCGGCTCCTCGAAGGGCTCGATGACATCGGGCTCACCCTGCGCAACGAAGACAAGATCGCGCAGTTCGAGGCCCGTCGCGAGTCGTGGCGGCCACGTACCCTTCCAGTCCGATAGGGCGGAACATCGTGGGCCGGGGGCCACAAGCCCTGCGGCATCCGCCGTGAGAGAGAAAGACATCGCGGCGAACGCCGTGATGTCCTGAGGAAGATGAGGCCCGAATGACGACATCGCCGCGAGTTGCTGTAGACGACCGGGTGGCGGCTCCAGCCGGATCCGTCCTCGCGATCCGCGGCGGCAGACCGCTGCGCGGGCGCGTCGACGTCAAGGGAGCCAAGAACCTGGCGACGAAGGCGATGGTCGCGACGCTGCTCGGCGAGACCGCGAGCACGCTGCGCGACGTCCCCGCGCTCAGCGACGTCGCCGTGGTGCGCTCGCTGCTCGAGGTCCACGGCGTCACCGTCACCGAGGGCGACGAGCCGGGATCGCTGATCCTCGACCCGAGCGATGTCGAATCGGCCCACTACGAAGAGATCGATGCGCACGCCGGCGCGTCGCGCATCCCGATCCTGTTCTGCGGCCCGCTGCTGCACCGTCTCGGTCAGGCGTTCATCCCCGACCTCGGCGGATGTCGGATCGGCGACCGGCCCATCGACTTCCATCTCGACGCGCTGCGCAAGTTCGGGGCGGTCGTGGAGAAGCAGCCGAGCGGCATCCGGCTGTCGGCCCCGAACGGTCTGAAGGGTGCGAACATCCACCTGCCGTACCCGAGCGTCGGCGCGACCGAGCAGGTGCTGCTGACGGCCGTGCGCGCGGAGGGCGTGACCGAGCTGCGCAACGCCGCCATCGAGCCCGAGATCATGGACCTCATCGCCGTGCTGCAGAAGATGGGCGCCATCATCTCGTACGAGCCGAACCGTGTGATCCTCATCGAGGGCGTGGAGACCCTGCGCGGCTACGACCACCGCGCGATCTTCGACCGCAACGAGGCCGCGTCGTGGGCGTGCGCCGCGCTGGCCACCGACGGCGAGATCTTCGTCGCCGGCGCCAAGCAGCAGGAGATGCTCACCTTCCTCAACGTCTTCCGCAAGGCCGGCGGGTGGTTCGACGTGCAGGAGGACGGCATCCTCTTCCGCCGTGGCGGCGAGCTCAAGCCCGTCATCGTCGAGACCGACGTGCACCCCGGGTTCATGACCGACTGGCAGCAGCCGCTGATCGTGGCGCTGACCCAGGCGCCGGGGCGCTCGATCGTGCACGAGACGGTCTACGAGAACCGCTTCGGGTTCACTCAGGCGCTGGTGAAGATGGGTGCCGACATCGAGGTGCACCCGCACGGTCTGCAGGACGGACCCCGTCGCGTGCCGCGGCGGGAGCTCGAGCAGGCGGCGGTCATCACCGGCCCCACGCCCCTGCACGCGGCCGACATCGTGGTTCCCGATCTGCGCGGCGGCTACAGCCACGTGATCGCCGCCCTCACGGCGGAAGGCGAGTCGCAGGTCTCGGGAATCGACATCCTGAGCCGCGGCTACGAGAAGTTCCTCGACAAGCTCCGCGCCCTGGGCGCGGACTTCGACGTCGTCCGGTGAGCTGATGGCCGCAACAGAACGCAGCCGTCCCAGTATCTTCTGGCCGCTCGCGGCGATCGTCATCCCGCCCGTGTCGCTGCTGGCGAAGATCACCGTCAGCGGTGCAGAGAAGCTGCCCCGCACGGGCGCCTTCGTGCTGGCGCCGAACCACTACTCCGAGTTCGACCCGCTGATCGTCGCGGTCGCGGTGTACCGCTCCGGGCGTCTGCCGCGGTTCATGGCGAAGGACAGCCTGTTCCGCGTTCCGGTGCTCGGCTGGATCCTGCGGAAGACGGGAATGATCCCCGTCGCCCGCACCTCGTCGGCATCGAGTGCGAAGCAGACGCTCACGCAGTCCCGCGACCTCGTCGAGAACGGCCGCGGCGTCATCGTGTACCCGGAGGGAACGCTCACCCGGGATCCCGAGATGTGGCCGATGCGCGGGAAGTCGGGGGCGGTGCGCCTCGCGCTGACCGGCGACATCCCGCTCATCCCGATGGCCCAATGGGGCACCCAGCAGATCATGGGGCGCTACCAGAAGGGGCTCAGCGTCTGGCCGCCCCGCAGGCCCGTGCGGGTGCTGATCGGCGATCCGGTGGATCTGTCCGACCTGCGCGGCCGCGCAGGCGACCCCGGCGTGCTCAGCATCGCGACCGAGCGTCTGATGGCCGCCATCACCGCCCTGCTCGAGGAGCTGCGCGACGAGAAGGCGCCGGAGAAGCGCTGGAACCCGGGCGATCACGGACAGAAGGAGACGGGGCGTCTTGAGTCATAAGCGCTCGCTGCAGCCGTCCGGGGTCCGCGCAGCCGTCGTGGGCGCCGGCAGCTGGGGCACCACTTTCGGCAAGATCCTCTCCGACGGCGGCGCGCACGTCACCATGTGGGCGCGTCGGCCCGAGCTCGCGCACGAGATCGCCGAGGCCAAGCGCAACTCGAAGTACCTGCCCGGCATCAACCTGCCCCGCAGCATCGACGCCACGCACGAGCTCGCCCACGCCCTCGACGGCGCCGAGCAGGTGTACCTGTCTGTGCCCAGTCAGACGCTGCGTGAGAACTTGAAGGCGCTACGCCCGCTGCTCGCCGGCCGGGACATCCCGATCATCAGCCTGATGAAGGGCGTGGAGCGCTCGTCGGGTCTTCGGATGAGCCAGGTGATCGAGCAGGAGCTGCGGTGCGATCCGGATCGGATCGCCGTGGCATCCGGACCCAACCTCGCGCTCGAGATCGCGCGCGAGCAGCCCACCGCCGCCGTGATCGCCTCTCGAAGCCAGGAGACGGCGGATGCCGTGGCGCGCACGGCCCGCAACCGCTACTTCCGGTCGTTCGTGAACACCGACGTGATCGGCACCGAGTTCGGCGGGGTGCTGAAGAACCTCATCGCCGTCGCGATCGGGATCGTCGACGGCGTCGGATACGGCGAGAACACCAAGGCGTCGATCATCACCCGCGGCCTGGTCGAGATGACCGACTTCGCCGTCGCGAACGGGGCCCGCCCCGAGACGCTGCAGGGCCTGGCCGGACTCGGCGACCTCATCGCGACGTGCCAGTCGCCGCTCAGCCGCAACAACACCGCCGGCCGGCTGCTCGGTCAGGGCTACGACTTCCACGACGTCGTGAAGCAGATGAACCAGACAGCCGAAGGCCTGGCATCCGTCGCCCCGATCCTTCAGCTCGCGCACGAGTCAGAAGTGCACATGCCCATCGTCGAGCAGGTGAAGATGGTGCTCGACGGGCGCATGGACCCGCGCGACATCGCACCGCACCTCACCACCGACGACGACACTCCCCAGGAGGAGATGACCAAACATGGACAAGCAGACGGTGGTGGTGCTCTTCGGCGGGCGTTCCAGCGAGCATTCGATCAGTTCCGCCACGGCGGGAGGGGTGCTGGCGGCGATTGACCGCGATCGCTACGACGTGATCCCGGTCGGAATCACGCGCGACGGCGCCTTCGTGCTCGAGCAGGATGATCCCGCGAAGTTCGCCCTCGATGCGCAGAGCATGCCCGAGGTGATCGACAACGGCACCCGCATCCGCTGGCCTGAAGCCGGCGGCGACCGGGTTCTGCGCGTGATCGTTCCCGACGGCTCCGCGGTCGAGCTCGGCGTCGTCGATGTCGTGCTGCCGATCCTGCACGGCACGCACGGCGAGGACGGCACGATCCAGGGCTTCTTCGACATCCTCGAGATCCCCTACGCCGGCGGCGGAGTGCTCGACTCGGCGATGTGCATGGACAAGCACTTCATGAAGGTCGCGCTCGAATCCGACGGCATCGCCGTCTCTCCGTGGGTGACCGTCAGGCAGCGTGCCTGGCGGCAGGACTCGGCGTCGCTGCGTGCGGCGATCGCCGAACTCGGCCTGCCGCTGTTCGTCAAGCCCGCGCGGGCAGGGTCCAGCGTCGGCGTCTCGAAGGTCGAGAGCCTCGGCGAGCTCGATGCGGCTCTCGAGGTGGCCTTCGCGGAGGACGAGAAGGTGCTCGTCGAGACCGGCATCGTCGGCAGGGAGATCGAGGTCGCGATCCTCGAGACCGCGGACGGCGTGCGCGCATCGCTTCCCGGTGAGATCGTGCTCACGTCGCGCGGCTTCTACGACTTCGAGGGCAAGTACCTCGGCGGCGACGGCGTCGACGTCGTCTGCCCGGCGGAGATGTCGGATGCCGAGATCGCGGCCGTGCAGCGGGTCGGCGTGCGCGCGTTCGAGGCCGTCGACGGCAAGGGCCTCGCGCGGGTGGACGTGTTCCTCACCGCCGACGGCGAGATCGTCGTGAACGAGCTGAACACCATGCCGGGGTTCACCCCGATCTCGATGTTCCCGAAGTGCTGGATCGCGTCGGGAATGAGCTACGGCGAGCTGATCACCGAGCTGATCGAGGGCGGGCTGCGCCGCTGATCGCGGCGAGGCCTACCCGGGCAGTTCGTCGGGCGCGGTGCAGGCACCGTCGGACTCGATCATCCGCACGCCCGACACGATGCCGGAACTCGTGAGCACGTCGTTGGCGCTGACGATCTCGGTGTCGACGAAGACCTGCACCGCGGGGTTTCGGCCATAGGTGGTCATGCGCATCCTGGGCGCGTCGGACTCGTCGACCAGCCAGTCGATGCCCTCCAGCGTGACGCACTGCAGATCGGCGGTCGGACCGGGCACGGCGACGCCGCAGGTCAGGATGACGCTCGTCCTGCCGTCCTCGCCGTACGCGCCGGTCGCCTGAGCGTCGGTCCAGCGGCGATCCTGCCCGGCGACGCTCTGCGGCAGGCGCACCGTGACTTCCGCGCAGGCGGGGTTGTTCGCGTCCTCGGCCGGCGTGAGGGCGACGGTGCTGGAGCAGCCGGTGAGGGCGAGCATCGCGGCCGCACCGGTGATCAGGGCGAGACGGCGGAGCATGATTCCAGGCTACCGTTGTCGGCATGGCATCCGGTTCCGACGACGACCCGCGCATCGGCGACATCTCGGAAGGGACGGTGCTGCGAGCCATCCTCGCTCGGACCGCGCCGGCCGCGCATGCCGTGCTCGGTCCCGGCGATGACGCGGCGGTGATCGCCGCGCCGTCCGGGTCGGTCGTCGTCAGCGCCGACACTCTGGTCGAGGGGCCCGACTTCCGGCTCGCCTGGTCGAGCGGCTACGACCTGGGCTGGAAGTCCGCGGCCGTCAACCTCTCCGACATCGCCGCGATGGGGGCGGTCCCCACGGCCCTGCTCGTGTCGCTCGCGGTGCCGGCCGACACCCGGCTGTCGTTCGTCGAGGCGATGGCCGACGGCTTCCGCGAGTGCTGCGCTCAGCTCGCTCCCGGATGCTCGGTCGTCGGCGGTGACCTGACCGTGTCCGATCTGCTGATGATCGCGGTGACGGCGCTGGGGGATCTCGGCGGGCGCTCAGCGGTGACGCGTGCGGGCGCGCGAGCGGGCGATGTCGTCGCTCTCGCAGGGGAGCTGGGTGTGGCTGCCGCGGGTCTCGGGCTGCTGTTCTCCCGCTTCCGCGAGGGCGCGACCCCCGTGCCGTTCGATCGCTCGTCGCTGGATGACGTGCAGCAACGCGCGATCGATCGCCAGCTGCGTCCGGTGCCGCCGCTCGCGCTCGGTCCTGCTGCGGCGGATGCCGGCGCCACGGCCATGATGGACCTCTCGGACGGCCTGGCCCTGGACGCCTCCCGTCTGGCGGATGCTTCCGGCGTCACGATCGCACTCAGCGGCGCGGCGCTGGATGCGCTCGCGTTCCACGGTGACCGCGGGCGCGCGCTGGGCGGGGGAGAGGACCACGGCCTGCTGGCCACCTTCGCTCCGGGCCCGCTGCCCGACGGGTTCGCGCAGATCGGCACGGTGACCGCGCGCACGCAGGCACCGGTGCTCGTCGACGGCGAGCCGGTCGTCGAGACCGGATGGGATCCGTACCGGGATTGGGACCACGCGCGCTGAGCCGCAGCACGCGATCCGTCAGGTCCCGTCGACCGCCGGCTGCGCCCACCACACGCGGGTGTCTCCGTAGGTCTTCTCCCTCAGCAGGCTGAGCGCGGCAGCATCGAGGTCGGGCGGTGTCGCGCGCTTGCCGCGCTCGATGACGACCACGGCGTGCTCCGCGAGCAGCGGAGCCAGCGCGACCAGGTCTGCCGTCATCGCGGCATCGTCGAGGTCGTAGGGCGGATCGGTGAACACGAGGTCGAACGGGCCGCGCGCGCGGGACAGGAAGGCGCGCACCGCGCTCTGGTGCACGCGGGCGGCCGGCGGGACGCCCATCGCCTTGGCGACCACGGTCACGTTGCGACCGACGACCGTCGCGGCCGACCGGGAGATCTCGACGAGCTCGACATGCTGCGCTCCGCGGCTCCACGCCTCGAGTCCGAGAGCACCGCTGCCGGCGTACAGGTCGAGCACGCGGGCGCCGTGGATGGCATCCATCGACTCGAGCGCCCCGAACAGCGACTCGCGCACCCGGTCGCTGGTGGGGCGGGTGCCGGCGCCCGGCACGTCGAGCCGCGCGCCGCGCGCGTCGCCGGCGATGATCCTCGTCACCCGATCACGATACGACACGGCCGACGATGTCCGCCGTGCTCCCTAGACTCGAACCATGTCCTTCGAGCTCGACACGCCGTTGACGACCGCCGTCGGGGCGTCCACGGCCAAGACCCTCGAGAAGGCGTTCCGGATGGCGAGCGTCGCCGATCTGCTCGGTCACTATCCGCGGCGGTACGCCGACCGCGGCGAGCTGACGCCCATCCTCGAGCTGCCGATCGGCGAGACCGTCACCATCGTCGGCGAGGTCATCTCGGCCACGGCCCGCGAGATGCGCAATCGACGCGGTGCCATGCTCGAGGTCGTCATCGGCGACGGCGTCGGCCAGATGTCTCTGACGTTCTTCGCGAAGAACCTCGGCCAGGCCGAATGGCGCAGGAAGGAGCTGTCGGTCGGACGCCGCGGCATCTTCTCGGGCAAGGTCGGGATGTTCAAAGACCGGGTGCAGTTCGCGCATCCCGACTACCAGCTCTTCGACGACACCGAGAGCGCCTACCGTCAGGCGGACGCTCTGCAGGACGTCCCCATCCCGATCTACCCGGCGACCTCTGCGATGCAGAGCTGGCAGATCGCGAAGCTGATCGGCGTCGTGCTCGACCAGCTCGGCGATGTGCCCGACCCCCTCTCCGACGACATCCGCACCCGAGAGGGGCTGCTCACCGCCCGGCAGGCGCTCGACGCGATCCACCGCCCTCGTCGCCGAGCCGACATCGACCCCGCCGTGCGCACGCTGCGGATGCACGAGGCGCTCGTGCTGCAGACCGCGCTGCTGCAGCAGCGCATCCAGGTGCGCTCGCTGACCGCGACGCCGCGCGTCGCTCAGCCCGGCGGTCTGCTCGAGCGCTTCGACGCTCACCTGTCTTTCACCCTGACCCCCGACCAGCAGCGCGTCGGTGCGGAGATAGCGGCCGATCTGAGCGCCGACCGGCCGATGAACCGCCTGATCCAGGGCGAGGTGGGCTCGGGCAAGACCCTCGTCGCCCTGCGTGCGATGCTCCAGACGGCCGAATCCGGGGGACAGGCCGCGCTCATCGCCCCCACCGAGGTTCTCGCCGCCCAGCACCTGCGATCGATCACGAAGATGCTCGGCCCCGGCATGGCCGCCGAGCTCATCCCCACCCTGCTCACCGGGCAGATGTCGGCGCCGGCACGGCGCAAGGCCGCCCTGCGCGTGGCATCCGGTCAGGCGCTCATCGTGATCGGCACGCACGCGCTGCTCTCCGAGAAGACGACCTTCGCCGACCTGGCTCTCGTCGTCGTCGACGAGCAGCATCGGTTCGGCGTCGAGCAGCGTGAGATGCTGCGCGCGAAGGGCACGGCGCCGCACGCGATCGTGCTGACGGCGACCCCCATCCCGCGCACGGTCGCGATGACCGTGTTCGGCGACCTCGACACCTCGGTCATCCGCTCGATGCCCGCCGGACGCGCCGGCATCACCACGCACGTGGCACCTCTGGCCGAGCATCCGGAGTGGTTCCAGCGGGTGTGGGCGCGTGCTGCGGAGGAGATCGCGGACGGGCGTCAGGTCTTCGCCGTCTGCGCGGCGATCGACACCACCAAGGAGTCTGTCGAGGTCGACGACCAGCCGCCGCCCGACGTCGAGGGCAAGGGCCCTCGGTGGGGGGTGGTGCAGCTCGACGAGCTGCTGGCCACGCATCCGGTGCTGGGGGGCGTGCGGCGTGCGGTGCTGCACGGGAAGATGCCGGCCGAGGAGAAGGATGCCGTGATGCGCGCCGTCGCGCGCGGCGAGATCGACCTGCTCATCGCGACCACGGTGATCGAGGTGGGCGTCGACGTGCCGAACGCCTCCACCATGGTCATCATGGACGCCGATCGATTCGGCGTGTCGCAGCTGCACCAGCTGCGCGGCCGCGTCGGCCGAGGGGAGCACCCCGGGCTCTGCCTGCTCGTCACCGAGGCGGAGGGCGGTTCCCTCGCGCGTGAGCGGGTCGAGGCGGTGGCCGCCACGCTCGACGGCTTCGAGCTGGCGGAGGTCGATCTCGAGCTGCGCGGCGAGGGAGACGTGCTGGGGGCAGCGCAGGCGGGCGTCAAGTCGTCGCTGCGCCTGCTTCGGGTGGTGAAGGATGCCGGGCTCATCGCCTACGCGCGCGACGTCGCCGCCGGCATCCTGGAGGACGACCCCATGCTGGTCGCGCACCCGGGTCTGCGCGTCGCGATCGCCGGCCGCGTGAGCGACGCCGATCGGGCGGCGCTCAGCAAGAACTGAGGGTGCGGTGGCATAGGCTGAGCACGTGCTTGTACTGAGCGAACGGAGTGAGTCGACGTGCCTGTGCTGAGCGAACGGAGTGAGTCGAAGTGAATTCTCGGATCGCCGTCGTTCCCGGATCGTTCGACCCGCCCACGCTCGGGCACCTCGACGTGATCTCGCGGGCTGCGCGTCTCTACGATGAGCTGCACGTGCTGGTCGTGCACAACCCCGGCAAAGAGGCGATGCTGCCGATCGCGCAGCGCCTCAGTCTGCTCGAGCAGTCGATCGCCGAGGCCGGCATCGACGGGCATGTCATCGTGGGGTCGTGGAGCATGGGCCTGCTCGTCGACTACGCGCGCGATGTCGATGCGGGTGTGCTGGTCAAGGGCATCCGATCGCAGGTCGATGTCGCCTACGAGTCGCCGATGGCGATCGTCAACCGTCACCTGGCCGACATCGAGACGGTCTTCCTGCTGCCCGATCCGGCGCACGCGATGGTCTCGAGCTCGCTGGTGCGTCAGGTCGCGGCCCTCGGCGGCGATGTCTCGCCGTTCGTGCCGCCCGTCGTCGCCTCGTTCCTCGACACCGGAGCACGCGGGCTCTGAGCCGTTCGGCCCGCGTCCACGTGGCGGCGGGTAGCATGGCGGGGTGAAATCCCGAGTCAACGGCCCCTTCTTCCTCCCTGTCCGCGACATCGTCCGCAAGCCGGGCGAGATGCGAGAGCACCGCCTCGAAGTGACCCTCCGCGAGAAGTGGGGTGAGGGCATCGTCTCGGTCGAAGCCGGCGAGACGCTCGACCTCGACGTGCGTCTCGAGTCGGTGCACGAGGGGATCCTCGTGTCGGGAACGGCCGACGCGGACTACTCCGGAGAGTGCGGCCGGTGCCTCACCGAGATCTCTGCGCCTGTCGAAGTCGAGTTCCAGGAGCTTTTCGCGTATCCTGGTGAGGAAGAAACTGACTTCGAAGTTCAAGACGACCACGTGGATCTTGAAACTCTGGTCAGGGATGCGATCGTGTTGTCGCTTCCATTCCAGCCGGTGTGTCAGCCGGACTGCCCGGGTCTCGACCCGAACACGGGCGAGAGGCTGACCGAGAGCGCCGGTGCAGAGAGCCCTGCTCCCATCGATCCTCGGTGGAGCGCGCTCCGACAGATCACAGACCAGGACGGCGCGGCAGAGAGTCACGCCGCCGAGAAAGAAGAGAGCTAGTCATGGCTGGTAACCCCCCGAAGCGCAAGGTCTCCCGTTCGAACACCCGCTCGCGCCGCGCGCAGTGGAAGGCCGAGGCTCCCGCGCTGGTCAAGACCGTCGAGAACGGCAAGGTCGTCTACAGCCGCCCGCACCAGGCGAAGGTCGTCACCGACTCGCAGGGCACCGAGCTGTTCCTCGAGTACAAGGGCCGCAAGGTCGCAGACATCTGATCGGATCGGTCATGACCGAGATTCTCACGGGGCGTGCCTCGCTGATCGAGAAGCTCGGCGTCGATATCGATCCTGAGCTGCTGGAACGTGCGCTCACGCATCGTTCCTACGCGTACGAGCACGGCGGCATCCCGAACAACGAGCGGCTCGAGTTCCTCGGGGACTCGGTGCTCGGGCTCGCGGTGACCGTCATGCTCTTCACCACGCTTCCCGACCTCGACGAGGGCGAGTTGGCCAAGCGGCGCGCGAGCGTCGTCTCGACCGTCGCCCTCGCCGAGGTCGCTCGGGCTATCGGCCTGGGCGAGCACCTCCGCCTCGGCCGGGGCGAGGAGCAGACCGGTGGTCGCGACAAGGACTCGATCCTCGCCGACACGATGGAAGCCGTCTTCGGGGCGACGTTCCTGTCTGCCGGCCCGGATGCCGCGACCGAGCTGGTGCTGCGGCTGACCGAGCCGCTGCTCGCCGACCCCGAGCGCTACGGCGCGGCGATGGATCCGAAGACGAGCCTGCAGGAGCTGGCCGCCCGTCTCGGATCGCCTCCGCCCGTGTACGCCATCGAGTCGGCCGGCCCCGACCACAATCGCGTCTTCACGGCGACCGTGCGGGTCGGCGAGGTGGCATGCGACGGCGTCGGCACGAGCAAGAAGACCGCCGAGATGGCAGCCGCGCTCACGGCGTGGCGACTGCTCAGCGACCGGGTCTGATCCCGCGTGCCCGAGCTCCCCGAGGTCGAGGTCGTCCGTCACGGGCTGGCGCCCGCGGTCACCGGAGCGCGCGTGCTCTCGGTCGACGTCCTCGATGAGCGTGCTCTCACCCGGCATCCACGCGACGCCGCCGACTTCGTGGGCCGTCTGGAAGGACGTGAGGTGCGCGCCGCCGCCCGGCGCGGCAAGTTCCTCTGGCTGCCGCTCGACGAGCGTGCGGGGGAGCCCGAGGCCCTCGTCGCGCATCTCGGGATGAGCGGGCAGATGCTGCTGCGCGATCCGGATGCCCCGCTCGAGCGGCACGAGCGGGTGCGACTGCGCGTCGAGCACGCCCGTCATGGCGTGCTCGCCGTCGTCTTCGCCGATCAGCGCACGTTCGGCTCGCTGGCCGTCGACGCGCTGCTGCCCACCCCGGATGCCGCCCCGGGCGGCTACGGCACGGCGGACCCACTCGTGCCCTCGCAGGTGGCTCACATCGCCCGCGATCCGCTCGATCCCGCGTTCGACGAGCGGGACGTCATCACCCGCATCCGCCGCCGATCCAGCGCGATCAAGCGCATCCTGCTCGACCAGTCGCTGGTCAGCGGCATCGGAAACATCTACGCCGACGAGTCGCTGTGGGCGGCACGGATCCACCCCGAGACGCATGGCACGGCCATATCGGTGCAGGCGCTGCGCCGACTGATGGCCGAGGTGCGCCTCGTGCTCGAGAAGGCCCTCGCCGAAGGCGGCACGAGCTTCGATGCGCAGTACGTGAACGTGAACGGCCAGGCGGGGTATTTTGCGCACTCCTTGAACGCCTACGGTCGCGGCGGTAAGCCGTGCCCGCGCTGCGGCGGCCCCATCCGCCGCGAGGCGTTCATGAACCGCTCGAGTCACTACTGCCCGCGCTGCCAGCGCAGGCGCTGAGCCCGACGGTCACTCGGCCGGACGGTCGATCGCGAACGCCAGGTGGGGCATGTCCACACCCCCGTAGTGCTTGATGAAGCGTCCCCGCACCGTCATTCCCAGCCGGATCGCGACGTTCATCGAGGCGATGTTCGTGTCGCGCACCTGCGCCCACACGCGGTCAGCACCGAGGGCCGTGAACGCATGGTCACGGCACCCGGCCGCCGCCTCGGTGGCGTACCCGCGCCGCCAGTGCGCGCGATCGAAGAGGTAGCCGACCTCGATCACGTCCTCGTCGAGGATGTGCTGCCTGGTCAGTCCGCACTGGCCGATCATCTGTCCGGATTCGCGAAGCACCACCGCCCAGAGCCCGAACCCGTCGTCGCGGTAGCGCTCGCGCATCCGGCTGAGCCAGGACCGCACCATCTGCTCGTCGAACGCGCCTTCGTAGGCGGTCATGGTGTCGCCGTCCTGCAGGATGGCGCGAAGCGCCGGCAGGTCGTCGTCGGTCAGTTCACGCAGGTCGAGACGTCGTGTGCGCAGGATCATCAGGCCAGCTTCTTCTGCCAGGCGCCTGCATACGAGGCGGGCACGAAGCCCATCGCCTCGTTGATGTCGAGCATCGGCCGGTTCTCCTCCGCGTTGAACGTGGTGATCCGCGGCGAGCCCGGGGCGATGCCGCGCCAGCGCAGGATGTTGGCGCACTTCGCGATCTGCCCCAGTCGGTGTCCGCGGTGCTCCTTCAGCACCAGCGTGCAGTACTGGTGCGTGACGCCCTCCGGATCGGTGCCGGTCACGAGCTCGTTGAACGCGGCGAGTGTTCCGGTCGGCACGTGCTCGACGGCGGCGACCGAGACGGTCTGGCCGCCCTCGACGAACCGTGCGTCGCGCCGCGCGATCCGATCGGCGTCCCAGATCTCCTCGTCCACCTCGAGGTCTCCGCTGGGGGCGTCGGTCGACATGCGCGACAGCGCCCAGGCGTATCCCGCGCGCAGCTCGGGCGGGGTGGGTACGCTCCACTCGACCAGCCGGTACTCGGCGCCGGCGATCGTGAGCGCGTCGGCGAGCATCCTCTCGATCGGCGCCGGATCACCCTGCAGATCGAAGGCGCTGTTGCGCTCCACCTGCTCCAGGGTGAAGCCGTCATCGACGAGCAGCTGTGCGAGCGGGGTGCGCGACACCCGCCCCCATCCGGTCTTCGGAACCAGCGGAGCGTCGCCGGGGTCGGGGCGGTGCAGCGTCCAGGTCTGGATGACCTTGCGGCCGAGCGCGCGCACCTCCTTCTCCGCAGCGGAGAGCAGAGCCCGCTCGATGCCGCGCCCCCAGTTCGCGGGCATGACCATCAGGTCGATCTCGGCGCTCGTGGGCTCGGCGGTGGCGTGGGTGACGGTCACCGCGCCGACGATCTCGCCGTTCTCGCGGGCGAGCAGCGTCCGCTGCACGTAGTCGGTCGTCGCACGCCAGTGCGGCAGCATCTCCTCCGCAGTGGTACCCAGGTCGTGCAATCCCGTGTCGCTGAGGCAGATGGCGTTGTTCAGCGCGACGAAGGTGTGGAAGTCCGCCGCGTCGGGAGCGTCCAGCGCCTCCGGAACGGTCAGTGCGGTGATGGACAGTGCGGGTGTGCCGGTCGGCGTCGTCGTGCTCATGCGAGGTCCTTTCTCCAGGCGCCCTCGTAGGCGATCGGGGCGAAGCCGATGGCTTCGTTGATGGAGAGCATCGGCCGGTTCTCCTCGGCGTTCCATGTGGTGACTCGGGGCGAGAGCGGATGTCGGTCGCGCCAGGCGAGCAGGCCAGCCGTCTTCACGAGCATCCCGAGTCGGTGTCCGCGATGCTCGGCGAGCACGAGGGTGTCGAACTGGTGCGTGCCCGCAGAGTCGTCCTGCCCGATGGCGAGCTCGTTGAATGCGCAGAGCTCCCCGGTGGCGACGTGCTGCGCCGCGGTGACGAGAAGCGTCCAGCCGCGCTGCGTCAGTCGCGACTCCTCTCGGCGCAGGCGATCGGCGTCCCAGATCTCCTCCGGCATGCCGAGCTGCGCATCGGGTACGTCGGTCGACATGCGCGACTTCATCCAGGCGTAGCCGTCGACATACTCGTCCGGTGTCGGCATCGCCCACTGCACGACACGGTAGTCAGTGGCGTGCGCCGCGGCATCGTCGCGCAGATCGCCCAGACGCGCTGCGGCGCTCTCGGCCCAGATCAGCGCGCTCCCGCGTTCGACCTGCTCCAGCCGGAAGCCGGTGCGCTGCAGGAAGCGCGCGGTGCGGTCGAGGGGAGCGGACCCGGCACCGGTCGGCGAGTCGATCCTCGGCAGCGGCGTCGCCTCGTCGTGGTGCTCCGACCAGTTGAGCAGCTTGCGCACCCCCGCATCGCGAGCCGCCTGCTCGATCACAGCGTATGCGGCCGGGCAGATACCCCGGCCCCACGCGCGGCGGAGCAGAGCGACGGTCACGAATCCGGTCTCACCGCCGTCGTCGCGCAGGATGTCGAGCGCGCAGCGCCCGACAGCGTCGCCGTCGAGTTCGATCGTCCAGTGACGTCGGTCGCGGTCGGGAGTGGGGGAGAGCATCGAGAGCAGTTCGGACGCGGTGAGGCAGTCGTCATCGCGACCGGTGGTCTCGATGAGCAGCTCGTTGCGCACGGCTGCGTAGGCACGCACTGCGGGGGACGGCCCCGCGTCCGCTCGGGCGGAGAGCTCGAGCGGACGCAGGGTCGCACCGGCGGGAAGGGAGATGCTCATCATCGGCCTTTCAGAGGATGTTGCGCTGCAGGCCCCAGACCAGCAGGTTGATCGCCTCGGTCTCGCGGATCGGCCGGCGGTCGAGATCCGGGATCGCGGAGGGGGCGGTCGCACGGACCCGAGTGCTGCGCGTCAGCAGCCAGAGTCCGATTCGGAAGGAGAGCCGGTCGGCCGCCGTCAGGCGCTGCAGACCGTCTCGGTCGGGGATGCTGATGGTCTGACGACCCTCGGTATCCGGTGGGTGGATGGATGTGGACAGCTGCCGGTGATCGGTCAGCAGAACGGTGCTCACGATGTGTGCGCTTTCTGTGGTGATGGCTGGGCGAAGCCACCGCCGTTGCCGGCGGAGTCGGCGCCCGGGGATGCAGTATCGCAACAGACCGGCCGACACGCGGTTCGACCGAGACGTCAGGATGCTGACGGGGCGTGGCCCGCGATGCGGGCGGGCGTCGGCTGCCGGGAAGGCGGCGACGGCGATCATCGATCAGACGCACAGAGGCGTCAGAGAGATCGGGAGAGGCGGGGGGGGTCTAGCCCTGAGAAAGGGGGGAGGGCACCCACGCGGCGGCGCGGGGGGCACGCATCGGCGGCGGGGGGGAGAAACATGCGGCGGTGTTTGTGTCTCTTTTAAACATCTCCCCGCCCCCGAGACGCG